>JAUYAT010000056.1 GCA_030693295.1 bacterium | reverse complement strand
AACTTATTATATAATAGAAATAAGTTTATCATATGCCAATCGCAAAGAGAAAAAAATCTTTTGCCGTATTTTCAGCCGGCGCGAAAAAAATAACGGCGGAAGACAGCATTGGTTTTTTTAGAAAAATCAGGAGCTTTGCTTCCGTATTTTTTTTTGCGTCCAGTTTAATCGCTTTAATCCCCCCTTTGGAATTATTAAGCTTGTTTCTCGGCAGGAGAAAAAGAGCCGGTTTGTGGCGGAAGACGAGCGCGCCTATTTTAAAATATTTTTTCATTTTAGGGGGCCTGAAGATAAAAATTGAGGGGCAAAGAAATTTTCAAAAGGAAAAAAGAGCGATATACGCGGCCAACCATTTGAGCGGCATTGACGGCTTGGTGCTGATTTTTATTTTAGGCCCGGACGCGATTCCCCTAATCGCTCCCACAGGCTGTTTTTCCTTCCCCTTTTCATATTGGTTCAGGAAAATGGAATATATTGATGTGCAAAGAAGCAATCTTGAAAAAATAAAATTCAAGTCTTCTTACAAGCCGGAACAAGCCGTCAAGAAGGCGATTAAGGAATTGCGCAAAAACCACTCATTAATAATTTTCCCCGAAGGCCATATTGAATTGCAGCGCAGATTATTGTATTTTCATACCGGAGCCGCCAGGATAGCGCTGGCGGCGGTGGAAAAAGTCGTGCCGGTCGGAATTATTGATATTGATAAAATAATAGTTAAATGCTACAGTTTTATTTCAGGCACGATAAAAGTGGTTTTTGGCGAACCGATTAATTTGGTTGATTATTACATCAAGCATATAGCGACTATCAAGGAAGCGTCGTTAAAATTAAAAAAGGAAATCATTGATTTATTGCCGAAAAGGTATTTTCCGCTCGGGGACGGCGAGAAACATCCGGAAAAAACAGCGGTTTTGTTTAATATTGACTACACCCTGTACCACGGCAACGCCCAAAGGGATTTTATTATTTATCTTTGGCGCGCCGGGGAGGTTGACTTAAAATATTTGCTGGCGGTTTTTTATTATTATTTGTTAAGCGAATTTAACGCCATTACAAAAGAAGATTTATTCAGCAACGCGACCTTGATTTTAAAAGACTGGCCGTCATATCGGCTGGAAAAATCGGCAATGGCGATTTTTGACAAGAAACTGAAATTCAATGTTTACGAGAAAATAAGAACCTTGATCAAAGACCACAAGGAAAGGGGCCATAAGATTATTTTAGTCACAAAAATGGCCGGAGTTTTGGCAAAATGCTTCGCTGATTATATTGAGGCGGATTACTGGGTGTCGTTATGCCTGGAAGAAAGCAAATTAAAATATACCGGCGGCTTCATAGAAAAATGCTTTGAAGAGGATAAGGCCAAGCAGGTTTTAAGATTGGAAAAAATTCTTAAATTCAATTTAAAGCAGAGTTTCGGCTACGGCCACGACGAAGAGGATTTGCCGATGCTGAAGTTAGTTAAGTATAAAACCTTGGTTAATCCCAAAAAGGATTTAAAGGCATACGGCAGGAAGCGCAGGTATGAAATTTTAAAGATATAAGTTGCGATTTGTTTTTTAAAAAATAAGGAGTGGAGCGTTCTTTAAAAAATTTATAGCGAGGTGACGAAATGATAAAAATTATAGTAGTGGAGAATCAAGAAGAATTGGCAATGGCAGGAAGCTTAAGATGGCTGGTGTATGTAATACAGCGAGGGGAATTTAAGAACAAAAATTTTCCCGAGAATAAGATGCTTGACAAGCATGATTTTAGCGGACATTCAACTGTTTTTTTAGCTCTTTATCAAGAGTTTGGCGGAAGAGAAATCCCGGTCGCCACCATTAGGCTGACGCGGGATTCAAAAAAATACGGCTTGCCGCTGGTTGATAATTACAATATTGAAGAATTGCGGCGTAAAAGACAATTTAAAGAGCCGATTTTTTCCGTCGGCATGCTGGCGGTACATAAGGATTTCAGGAGCTTGGCGCTGGTAATGAATCTTATTAGGTTTTTAACGGCGCACGCGATTGAAATGGGAGCAAAAGACGTGGTGGCGACAATCAATTATGAATTGGAAAGAATGATGAACGCCATCGGCCTTATGAAATTTAATTCTGCATTCTGGTCCAAAGAGGTCGGCAATCTTGTTATTCCGATATATGGAACTGTTGACATCCTCCAAGATAAATTATGCAGAAGAATTCTGCCTAATGAGCCAATTCCGTATATTGCAAACTACGGCGATATTAACGAAATGAGGATTTATAGCAAGGGAGAAATATTGTGCAGAGAAGGCGAAGCCGGAAATGCGGCTTTTATAATTATACAAGGAAGCGCGATTGTCATGATATTGCGGCATAGAGGCAAGGAATATCAAATCGCTCTTATCGGTCCCGGAAGTATTATCGGGGAAATGGCGCTTTTAGAAGAAAATGGTTCGCGCAGCGCGACTGTGCGGGCAAACGCGGATTTAACGGTCTTGGTGTTGAAGCGGGAAAAATTGCTGGCAGCATTAGAAGAGCCGGCTAAAGATTTAACTATGTTAAACGTTTTAACCGAACGGATTTGCCAACTCAATAGCTGTGTTAATGGCGCTTTTATCTATAACCGTGAAGAGAGCATTATTCCTTTACCGAAAAACCTTTTGGTTTTTATTAAAACATTGGAGCGGAAAGAATACGCCGAAGGGGAAACTATATGCGAGGAAGGGAAAATAGGCAATGAAGCGTATCTAATAGAACGCGGCAAAGTCGCTGTTTTTTTAGGAAATGTCAGAGTCGCTATTTTACCGCAAGGCTCTTTATTCGGCGAAACGGCGCTTATTCGTGAAAATCAAGCGCGTACCGCTACCGTAATCGCGACAGATCTTACCGTATTAACAATAATTAAGAAACCAGATTTATTGGGCAATGCTGAGTTTTTGAGATATTTGTGCATTCTTCAAAGCTTGCGTATCAGAAAAATGAATGAGCTGGTGACATCTTGCGACACAAGAGGGAGAATATGCGATAATCTGATTAACGCTCTTCAAACGCTTCATCTT
>JAUYAT010000054.1 GCA_030693295.1 bacterium | reverse complement strand
CCAAGCGCCCGAACTGATCGTACCGACATTGGCTAATCCGCTCAGAGTTACTAAATTATTCAAAGTGGTGGTCGCGGCCAGCCTGGTATCAAATAAATTATTGGACCAATAGAGATTGCTTGAGCCTTGCGCCAGCGCGTCCGTGGTGGTGGCGCTGAAGTATGCATAGAATGGGATGCCATAGCTCTGCCAGAGCGCGTCTGTGCCGTCGGAGTATAAAATATAGCCGTTAGCGCCCAGAGCTAATTTTGTCCATTTTGCCGGCGCGCCTTGGCCGGTCATCAGGTCGCCTTTGGCAACAGCGCCTGCCGCCGTAGTGTCCGTATGCTGGGCGGACAGCATATTATGCGGAGTGGCGGCGGCTGTTGAGCTCCATACTATATTACCTGAGCCGTCTGTGGACAAAACTTGATTGGTTATGCCGTCATAATTCGGATAAGTAAGCACACCCATTGTCGTCGTGCCGGTCATTGTTAAATTTCCGCCGGCCGTAACAGTAAACACTTTTGTCGCGCCGCTGTAAAGATTGAGAATATCTCCGGCGCCTGATTGTCTGACAGTCAAAGCGGTAGAAGCCGAGCTGGTGGCGATTGACAGCGGATTGTTAAAGCTCCATTCGCCTATTACGGTTTCATTGTCAGCCAAGGCGCCAAATTCATCCGCGCTCCTGTTGCCTAATTTAGCGGCGTTAAACGCGGCCGCCGCCGGAGTGATTACTTTTCTCGGTTGCATTGTCTCGCTGTTGAACGCTACTTCAAGATACAAAACTTGATTGAAATTAACCCCGGCTAAATCACTCACAGCCCCCATATTAATATCAACAACGCCTCCTTCGGTTCGCGGACGATTATTAATCGTTTCGCCGACAGACCAAGCAGTCGTGGTCGCGACCGAAACGGTATTGTTAACCGCGTCGTAATCGGTAATTAATTCATATTCGCCGGTTGTCGCGTTTGTTAAATATTGCCCCACCCTTAAAGTAGTGTCGTTGCTGTCCGCGTTAAAAGCATAGGTAACGCTTGTCGCGCCCGCGGAAACTCCGCTTATCGTTCTGGCGAACATATTGGCGGCGGTAAGATCTTCGCTCCAAACAGCCGTTCCGCTCGTCGCGGTCGTGTACAAGCCGAAGCTGAAATTATAAACCCCGTCCGTTACCGCGACTCCGCCAGTGTCGGTTACTTTGCCGGTGAAGTTGAGCAAGGGGTTGATGGCGGCCTCGGATTTCTTTAAGGACAATTCAAACACGGCAAAGCAGGCGATCAGCAGTATCGCTGATGCTAACAGAATTCTTCTGATTGTCCTTAAATTAAATATCATAAATATATAAAAGAATTACGAATTAAGAATTACGAATTAAGGTTCTTGAACTTTTAATTAAACCATTTGTTATTTTACTTGCCTCAACGGTTTGGCAGGCTATTTTATTAAAATCATCATTTGATATATATCTAATATCTTTAGCGATTAACAATTGATTTTGCGCTTCTGTTAATGAGCCTAAAGCAATTGAATAAAATTGCGCTTTTTCTTTATATGATTGTCTGCTGAAACCTTCCGCGATATTTGATGTAAAAGACACAATCGCCCGTCTTAATTGATTGGTTAAACCGAAAATTTCATCTTTGGGAAATTGCTTTGTAACTTCATAGATCATTAACACTAATTTATGTCCCTCTTGCCATGCCCTTAAATCTGTAAATGATTTTATTTTTTGATTATTGTAATTCATATTCTTAATTCTTAATTCTTAATTCTTAATTCGTAATTCTCACAGTATTTTCTTCACCCACCCGAAAGTCTGCTCAAGTATCCTTAAAATCATCTGAAATATTGACTCTTTCTTTTTCGGCGTCATAAAGGTGTGGACCTTGGACAAGCTCGCGTTGCCGCCCGAATCTACGCTTTCAACTCTGAAGCTGTAAACCGTTCCCGGCTTGAATTTCGTAAAAACCATAATATGCTCCTTGGCATAGCTTGTGTTTAAACCCGTCTTCTCCGTTAACTCCGCGTCTCCTCCATGCACTCCCTCCTGCCAATGCGCTCTTGATGTCGCCGGCTCGCTTGTCAGCCAGGAAATTATGGTTTGGATTTTGCCTTCTTTGTCAAGAAAAACCGTGGAGTCAACTTTAATGTAGGAAATTTCCGGAGGCAAATCGTCCTTGGCGGTTGAAAATTGCGGAATCAATTGCGCCGCGATATTGCCCCGCGCGTCCCGGCTTGACAATTCCACTTCATAAACCACGCCCGGCTCAAACTCTTTAATGGATATTTCGTGAATAACCGAATTCGTGTTGTCTTTAAAAGTTTTTGATTCCTCTACCGCCAAAACATTGCCTCTGTAAGGAGTAATCTTTACCGCCGAATCAGCTTCAAAATTAGTAACCCATTTAAACGCGGCCGAAGTATCGTTAATAATTTGGGTGTAATAGTTGGTTATCTGCAAAGTTTCTATGCTGGTCCTGAAAGTGAAATCTCTTGATCTGGCCATCGGCCCGACAGCCGCCTTGCTTCTCAACTGATAATGGTATAAAGTATTCGGCTCTAAGCCGAAAATCCGCACCCGATGCTCGGTGGTTAAATTTTCGCTGTCCCCGGTTACCTGCGAATACGGCTCGGCGCGGCCTGCTTTATAATCTTTTTCCGGCGCTATCGCCACCAAGGAACTGGCTTCCTTGTCGCTTAACCATGAGATAACCGCTCCGTCCGCTTCCAGCTCAACCTTCGGCTCTCCTGAAAGAATCGGCGGCGGAATTAAATTAGCCAGCTTTTCTATGGCGTCGTATTGCGAAGACAGCGTTGATTCCAGAATATTAAGCGAAACCTGCGAAGACAGCTTGTTCATAATTTCTATGGCTCTCCGCGACGCTTCGGCCAAAATATCTTCTCTCGGCCTTTTGTCCTCTTCCTCTGCCGGCTCTTCTCCCATTTCAATCTCCTCGGTCAAGGAAATTGTTTTAAAAATATTGTCTTCCGATTTGCCGAGATTGCCCCAGCCGTCGCTGCTTAACGCCCTGAAATGATATTCTGTTTCTGAAATTAAATTATTTAAAACGACTGAATGGGATTTAACGCTGGTCCATTCGCCAAAAGTCTTGCCGTAGCCGGTGTCTTTACCGTATTCAACAAAGCTGGTGGCGTCTTCATCGGTTGTCCAGCTTATTGCCGCGGAATCGGATTTAATATTTGTAATTTGTATGTTGGCAACCAGCGGCGCCGCCTTGTCTGTTTTGTCTATTATCAATAATCCTCCTCCGACCGCGGCCGGGCATGTCGGGCAGGCGGCAGCCGCGGCCGGCGCGCAAGTGCGAATGGTGCTATCGGTGGTAACTCCGCCGTTCACTCTGGTTGATTTTACTTTGTAATAATATGTTCCGGCGGTTAGTCCTGTAGCAACCACGCTGTGGCTGGCGGAACTTTTCGCGCTGCTGCCCTGTTCTTTGCTTGCCGTAAAGCCGTTGTTAGTGTCATAAACCACAAAGCCGTCGGCTATAACATCGGTGTCCCAGGTAACGGTAATTTTTTCCGTGCCGGCCGCACAGCTTACGTTTGAAATCGTTGGCCCGTCAAACGACTGCATCACTGTTTCATAAATGATGTAATTGGCGCTTTTCATCAACGCTAAGGCATCAAATGGAGCCAGTAAGACAACTGATATCAATAAAATTAATTTTAATTTGTATTTCATGTTTTTAGAATTAAGAATTACGAATTACGAATTAAGGTTCTCGAACTTTTAATTAAACCATTGGTTATTTTACTAACTTCTATTGTTTGTTTAGCTATTTTATTAAAATCTTCTTGTGAAATATAGCCAATATCTTTAGCGATTAATAACTGATTTTGTACTTCCGTAAGCGAACCTAAAGCCATTGAATAGAATTGCGCTTTTTCTTTATAAGACCGCCTGCTAAAACCTTCCGCAATATTTGATGTGAAAGATACAATTGCGCGCCTTAATTGATTGGTTAATCCGAATATCTCCTCTTTTGGGAAATGCTTGGTAATATCATAAATCATTAATACTAGCTTATGACCCTCTTGCCATGCTCTTAAATCGGTAAATGATTTTATTTTTTGATTATTGTAATTCATATTCTTAATTCTTAATTCGTAATTCTATCTAATGTATTTCCTCACGAATTTCCTTAAATCCGATTCAAAGACGCGATAAGTCTTGCGCCCAATCTTGGCCGCCTTTAAATCGTTGGAATCAACCCAACGATAAACAGTCCTATTGGAAACCTTTAGGACTTTCGCTACTTCTTGAATTGTCAGGATGTCGTCTTTAAAAAACACAAGCCTGTTTCTTTTTAGATTATGCTTTTATTATAATTCATTGTGTCGTCCATTGTCAAGGATAATAAACCAATAAATACTATATTAGCTTATTATTATCTATTATAGCTTATTATTATCTATTATATTCTATTGTTATTTATTGTCATATAAATATGTGTTTATTGGCTTATAATAAACAATTTTAAAAACAAAAAAACGGCCATTAAGGCCGTTTTTTATTACTATAAATTTATCTTTTCCCCTATTTTAGCTAATTATTATAATTCTAAATTTTTTTACTCCACCCTGCCCCTCCTCTTAAACAAGAGGAGGGAACTATGTTTCGTCCCCTCCTCTAAGATTAGAGGAGGGCTAGGGTGGAGTTGAAGTTTTTAACTTATCCACAGTAAAAAATGATTTTAAAAATTTTATCCACAGCTATATAAATAATTTATGCAGTCTCCAACTGCTTTATTCTGCTTTCTATATCAATAATTTTGTTTTTTAAAAATACCACATCATTGTTAATAGCTACTACATCTTCTGTTGTCATTTTGACTATTTTATCAATCCTTACCTTCATTAAATCCATATCTTCTTCAAGCCGTTTTACGGACTGTCTGATTCTATAAACATCTTCTTTTATTTCAGTTATTATCTGCCAAATCGGCGCCAGCTTTTGCTCTAATTTCTGCTCAAGCTTTTCTTCTAACTTCTGCTCAAGCTTTTCTTCTATATATTTTTTTTGCTCTTCAAAACCATTATTAACAATAATGGCAAATTCCGCGCTATTATCATCTATAATTTTTTTAATTTGCTGCAAATCATTTTGATCTAACATAAAATTTTTATAAAATTATTAAATTATGTTTTCATTATATGTCTTATCATTATCTCTGTCAATCGCAAAAATTAACCCTAAAACCAGCCAAAATAACAACACGCCAAAATGCAAGCTCCACCACCAATGGTCAACGAAAAACATCGCGGTTATCGCGGCTAACAAAGAAAATTTAGCTTGAGAATGTCCGAAAACTACCCCTCTGTCATTCCCAACTTGATTGGGAATCCAGGAGTTAGCGGTATGAACAAGAAAATAGATAAAAGTGTTGCGGCGCTTTTTTAACTTTTTATTTATTTTCGTGTTTTTGCTGTTCACTCCTGGATTCCCGCTTGCGCTCGCCTCGCTCGCCTCGTCTTCGACTCGTCGAAGCGGGCTGAAGCTCCGGCGAAGCGGGCGGGAATGACAGAATAGAGTTTCCAAACAATCTGAACAAGCGAGTAATAAGCCAATGAAAAATAATAATCCAAAAATTCCAATCTCGGCCCAAACTAATAAAAACACGTTATGCGCCGGCTGAACATAAGTATCTTTATTCGCATAATTCGTATTTGTAGTATTCGCATAAATTTGTAGATTCGCATTATATTTTATGTAATTTCCAATCCCAACTCCCCGGAGCCAATTATTTTTTATTAATTGTTGCGCGCTTCTTAACGATTCAACCCGTTCAACGTTTGATTTTACTTCCAGCCGCGCATCCTGCGACAAGCGGGTTAAAACCAAATCTTGAAACAAATTGAATAATATAAAAATTAAAACAGCTGACAATAAAATTATTTTCAGCAAACGTTTCTGCCCGCGCAAATCTTTTTTTATAATCAGCGCCGCCAGCATAATCAAAATGCCGACAAGCAACCCCGCCCACGCCCCGCGGGAAAAAGTGAAAAACATTCCACACAACATAAAACACAAAACACATAACAAAATATAATTTAAAAATTTTGGATTTTGAATTTTGAATTTATTTGTAATTTGTAATTTGTAATTTGTAATTTGTTTGGTTATTGTATCTTGTATCCTTGTATCTTCTACAATTAACCCAATCGTCAACAATAATCCAACCGCCAACACTCCTCCTAAAATATTGGGATGATCCAGGCCGCCGTAAGCCCTAAGCCATCTTCCGCCTTGCAAAGTTTCAACAACCGACACTCCCAAATCGCCTGCTGAATGCGCGGCCATGCCCAGCCACTTATTGGCAAATGATGATTGGGTTAAAAACTGCCAGATACCCAGACAAGCTTGAAAAAAAATTCCCGCCAAAAAACTTAAAATCAATTTTAGCTTGTCGTAATTAGCGCAGACGATCAGCCAAAACAAGCCAATGCCTAGTAAAAAAACTCCGCATTTATAAACCGCAATCAATTTGTCCGGCGCAAAAAATACGGAAACAAACGCGGTTAGTATCAGCCCGGCAATAAAAATTAGAATTAAGAATTTAGAATTAAGAATTAAGGTTTTTAAATTCGTAATTCTTGATTCGTAATTCTTGATTCGTAATTCTTTGTTTTAAAAATAAACTTACAATAAATAAAATTAAAAGCCCAATAAGCAAAATATCCGTTCCATACAAACTAATCGTCAAGTATTCGCTTGCTTCCGGCTTGATTATCCAGCGAGTTTGGACAGGCAATAAAAAAACCAAAAAATATAAGCCGTATTCAATTGTCTTGTTGATTATTTGAAGCATAAAACTAAATAACGCCTGTCTATAGCCCCCTCCTCTTGTTTAAGAGGAGGGTTGGGGTGGAGTTAAAAAACATCTTTCAACTCCTCCCTTGCCCTCCTCTAATCTTAGAGGAGGGGATTAAATAATACCTTGAATTTTGCTAACCCATTTTCTCCTATATTCCTCTCTCCTGTCATTGCTGTGCAGTTTTAAAATTTTATCGTTGATAACAACTCTTGTGTCTTTGTTCATTATTTTTTTTAAATCAGCCGGTAATAATTCAAGCTGCAGCTTCTTGGCTTTTTGCTCCAGCTGTTTAATAACTGTCATTCCCAGCTTGACTGGGAATCCAGGGGTTAATGGTACAAACAAATTTTTCCGGTTCACTCCTGGATTCCCCACCCGCTTTCGCGAGTGCTGAAGGCCGCGGGAATGACAAAAGGGGCCCTGCCAATTAGGCAAATATTCTTTAATCCAGCCGTTGGCTTCCATAAATTTTTCATAAATCCCCGCTTTATTGTAAACGGGTTTCAATCCCGCTAACCAATAAATAAAATAAACATCCCTGCCCCGCTCCAGCGCTCTGGGGCTGGGGCTGGGTTTGCCCCCGTCCAGCATCAGCTTTTCCAGATTCATCGCCTCTTCGCTTACGAAAAAACTAAGGCAGATTTTGTCGCGCGTATTGTTTTTTTTCGGCCGCAGTCCCAGCAGTTGCGCAAGACCCGCGCAAAAAAATCTGGCCAGCCAGATTCTCTCCGGCTCGGTAATGATGAACAAATCAATATCGCTTTCGTCTTTAAGATTATCAGTCCCGATTATATTGCCGACAGCAATCATTTTTATCCAAGGAATGAGTTTAAAAAGCTTGGATACGCGCGCGGCCTTTTTAATTTTCCTTTGGGCATAGCCGCGCCTCTCTTGCCTTGTCTTGATAATTTCTCTTCTGCCGGCTAAAAAATAAAACCCGTTTTTTTCTTCAATAAAATCATGCAATTCTTTATTGTTTAAAACAGTCTGAACATCGTTTAACTCGCATTTTACATCAATGTATTGCCGAACTTCAAAATCAGTTAAGGGAAAATCAAATAAGTCAAAAAAAGCAATCGTTTCCACAATTGCCTGCATTATATGACTGTTAGTTATATTTTTATTTTTAAAAGCTTCCATTTTTTATTGTTAAAAAATAACCAATATTCAATATTCAATATTCAATCAACATTCAATATTTAAATAATCAATAAAAAATATTGGATATTAAATTTATTGGATATTGAATGAATGTTGGGTGTTGATTATTGGATGTTGAAATTTTTTGATTATTGTTTGTATCCTTGTTTCTTGGTTATTGTTTATTTCAATCATTCTTCCATCCTCGGCTTGTCCAAAACCAAAGGCTCCAAATCAGATTTGCCGTCAGTTATTCTCATAACATCCTTGTCAACCTTTTTAAACTCTTTATAAGCGCTATTATAATGGTTGACGGTCGTTGCCATGCTCATTCCCAATTTTTTCATAAAATCGTCATAGCTTAACAAGTGCCTGCTCAATTTCTCAACATTGGCGCGGATGGTTTTGGCGCTCTCTTCAATTTGCAAAGCGCGCAAACCCTGCAAAACGGTCTGTAAATATGCCAAAAAGCTGGTCGGCGAAACGATTATCACATGTTTTTCTTTAAAAGCGTATTCTATCAAATCCCGTGTATTAACTTGCACCGCGCCGACTTTATTAATCAATGAATCGTAATAAATGGCCTCGCTTGGAATGAACATAAAGGCGAAATCCATAGTCTTCTCGCTCGGCTTGACGTATTTGGCAGTCTCGTCTATGCGCAATTTTAAATCCTGCTTAAACTGTTTTTCAAATTTTTCCTTTGTTTCCACGTCTTTCGCGTTTAAAATCTTTTCGTAATTTTCCAAAGAAAATTTTGAATCAATGGGAATAATTTTGTCCTTGACGAATACGACCGCGTCAACAATCGTGCCGTCCTTAAAGCCGTACTGCATCTGGTATGAATTCGGAGGCAAAACGTTTTTTAAAGTCTCTTCAAGAAAATATTCGCCCAAAACTCCGCGCTGTTTCGGATTTTTTAAAATATCCTGCAAATTCTGCAATTGGGCGGAAAAATTAACAACCTGCTTGTTGGTTTCATCCAGCTTGGTCAATTTTTCCGTCACTTCGGAAATCAGCTTGGCGGACTGGCTGGTTATTCCTTGTATTATTTTAGTCGTCTGCCCGAATTGTTCCTGCGTCGCCCTGTGGGTTTCGGACAATTTCGTATCCATAACCTGCCGCAGTTCTTTGTTCTGGTCGGTCAGATGCGACAGCCGCTCCATCATTGTTATTAATTTATCGCCATCTCCGTTTTCTTTCTTTTTAAGCAATAAAAAAATCACGGCGATTACGCCTATAACCAATAATATTAATGAAATTGTTATAAATTGTGTTTGCATATTTTAATTTTTTTGAATTACGAAATACCGTTTTACTGTCATTCCCGCGAAAGCGGGAATCCAGATTTTATTCGCTTAACTCCTGGATTCCCGCTTTCGCGGGAATGACAAAGCAGTGTTTTTAGTCGTTTCGTAATTCAAAATAATTTATATTGCATGCTATGTGATGTTATATTTTTCCTTATTTTTTTCTGACAACTTAATAATCATATTCCTTACGCCCTCCGGGTCGGGAACTTCGTGGAATAAAAATCGCTGTTTCGCGCCGGCTGTCTGTATGTAAACCTCTCCATATTTTAATATTGTCGGAAAAAACCCATGCGCTTCACTGGTAACGTCTTGCACGCGATATAATCTCTGTTCGGAAATCACTCTGGAGAAAAAACCTTTTTGCTGTATGTCAATAATCCGCTCATCGGTTATTATCCAGACATCAAGATAATAATCAATGAAGGAAAAAAAGAATAAAAGCCAAACAAAAAGATAATAAGCGCTTGCCGAAATCATTATCAAGGGCAGGGAAATTTGTCCGGCCAACAGGATTGGAAACGTGTTTATCATCATTAAAAAAAATCCTAACGGCAAAACTGCCAACAAAGCGAAAAGCCCGATTTTTTTTATTAAAATAAACAAATCGCGCCGCACTACTTTAATGATTTTTTCGTCCGGCAAATGGTTTGGCAAGCGGTAAATGGACAACATAATATTAAAATGGCAATTTATGATTAAACATATTCTCAAAAACAATTACATTCATTTCCCAATCAATCCGGCTTAAATAATTATATGATTCCATCAATATAAAAATAGAAACTCCGATAAATATAAAAGTGGCGAAAAAGCTGGTAAAATTCTTAAAGCTGAATTTTATCATATGATAAACAGCGACTAAGCTGAATATCAGCCAAAGCAATATGAACAATAAGTAAATTAACAAAAAATAGTAAAGCGGAAAAGTCATATAAATTATAAACTAAATTAAGCTGTTCTGATTGCTTTTCTTCTTCCCCAAATGCTTATACCCGATATCCGTTACAATCCGCCCCCGCGGCGAACGGTCTAAAAACCCCAGCCGCATTAAATACGGCTCGTAAATTTCTTCTACGGTCGCCACGTCTTCGCCGGTTGCCGCGGCGATTGTGTTAAGCCCGACCGGGCCGCCGGAAAATTTATCAACGATTATTTCCAAAATTTTTCTGTCAATCCAATCAAGCCCCAATTCGTCCACTTCAAGCATGGCAAACGCGTCAAGGCAATGCTCGTTGTTGATTTTGCCGTCGCCTTTTACTTCGCAATAATCGCGCACGCGCTTAAGCAGGCGATTGGCGACCCGCGGCGTGCGGCGGGAGCGCCTGGCTATCTCGTCCGCGGGACGCTCTCCCAGTTCAACATTTAAAATATCGGCGCTTCTGCCGATTATCCGCTTAATATGATCATGCTCGTAAAAATCAAGATGATAAGTCATGCCGAAACGGTCGCGCAAAGGCGCTGACAATAAGCTGATTTTGGTGGTGGCGCCGATAATGGTAAATCGCGGCAAATCAATCCTTAGCGTGCGCGCCGACGGGCCTTTGCCGATAATAATGTCCAAAGCGTAATCTTCCATGGCTGGATATAAAATCTCTTCAATAACCCTGTTAAGCCGATGAATCTCGTCAATAAATAAAATATCGCCTTCGCTCAAGTTGGTTAGAATCGCGGCTAAATCCCCGCTTTTTTCTATTGCCGGCCCGGAAGTAACTCTAATGCCTGTGCCCAGTTCATTGGCAATAATATACGCCAATGTAGTTTTGCCCAAACCTGGCGCTCCGTAAAGCAAAATGTGCTCAATCGGCTCGCCTCTTTTTTTGGCGGCCTGCATGGAGATGGATAAATTTTCCTTTATTTTTTCCTGCCCCACATAATCAGATAATTTTTTCGGGCGCAAAGTCAAGTCCAGCCCCGAGTCCTCGGGACTTGTTTCTTTGCCGCTGATTATTCTCTCATTTTGGTCTTGCATATTCCTATTTTAACCATTTAATTTCTTTTTTGCAAATCTATTTTTAGCGCTTCTTTCACGATATTTTTCGTTTCATCCGAGAAATCAGCCGACAAAATCCATTTTAAAAACTCAGGATCGTCTTCGGCCACTTGCGCCAAGGGCTTATTTATATGCTTTGAAAAGGCGAAATAAGCTTCGCCCCTGCGCCAATAAAACTTTCTGGTATTGTCAATAAATGACTCGCTCGGATCGTCGGGGGCTTGGTGAATTTTATTGACAAACTCCCAGTCTCTCACTTCTTTGTATCTTTCAAGCTGTTTGATTAAAATTTCAGCCGCGACCTCAACATCGCCCAAGGCCGTATGCTCCTGCTTGTAATCCTTGCGGCAATAAAATTCGTACGCGGCGGACAAGGTGTTCGGCGCCAAATGCTGGAATAAAACTTTTGAATCAATAATTCGGGAAGTTTCATAGTCAAAATGCATTCCTATCCTTATAAACTCCCGGCGCAATATCATTAAATCAAAATTCATCACATTAAAGCCGGCGTAATAGCAATCATTGAAAACTTCCCACAGCTCCTGCGCGGCTTGGCAAAAAGTCGGCTTGTCGTCAACATCTTGGTCGGCCAAGCCATGGATGGTTGAAGCCTCGGGAGAAATGGGTATTTCGGGGTTTAATATCATCTCTTCTTTTTTTATTCTGCCGTCAGGCCATATTTTAATGAAAGCCAATTCAACGATTTTGTCTTCGGAAATCGCCGAGCCGGTTGTTTCAACGTCAAAAATCACCAGCGGCTTGTCTAATTTCAACAGCTTGATTATTTTTTTAAGCGGATCCGAGATGATGAACATAAAACTTTAATTTTAAAAATTGCGCGCGGTTCCTTGCCATATTTTATTTAATTTTAGTTAAATTTTATATTTTTCTACAACCCCTATTGAAATTTTAATAACTTTATGATATATTATAATTGTCTTTCAGTTTTAACATAGACTGAAGGGGTATTACATCCAAGGATCACCCTCCACGCGGAGGGTGATTTTTATTTGTTTTCTGGCTTACTGCTCTGTTCTGTTCTATGTTTTAGTTCATGTCCCCAAATATCCTCTTCGATTTTAAGCACATCGGAATAGCCATCGCCGCCGGTTTTTAATTCTTCGGATATATTATTTTTTGAAGAAAAAATATAAACTTTTTTGCCATTATTCTTTAAGTGAGATACTAAAGCAAGAAAGTCAGAATCGCCGCTAAACAAAATTGCTAAATGATATTTTTCTATATGAAACATGGCGTCAATGGTAATTTCCACATCCATATTGCCTTTTTCTTGAATGGCCTGCCCTTGTTCAGTTGTTAAATGTATTCTCTTTAATTCTTTTTTCCTAACTTCAAAACCAAGCCCCTTTTTAAGAAAAGTAAAAAATTTATGCCTTGGGCTAAGATCATAACTTCTTGTTCCATCAGCCGGATAAGCGGTGTAATAAAAAACCTTCAATTCAGACGCCTGAAATTTGTTTTTTAAATATTTTGTCAATTTTTCAAAATCAAACAATTTGCCTTTAGCTTTCTGCGCCTGCCAAAGGTTTGACGCGTCAATAAAAACGTAAATTATATTTCCCATATATTTTTAAATATTTACCTCAGCAACTTTCCGGTATCATTCCCAGAAATATAAATCACTTTAACGGCGATTTTTAATTTTCATTTCGGCACTTCTTCAAAAGTTGTCTGTTAGGTTGAATTTATTGCTCATAGTTTTATTCCATTAACTCATCAACCCGAAAAAATCGCTTTTACGAGCCAAGCTTCGCTTTTACCAACTGGCGGAGAGGGAGGGATTCGAACCCTCGGTACCCGTTAAGGCACAGCGCTTTTCGAGAGCGCCCGATTCAACCACTCTCGCACCTCTCCGATTTATGTTTCCGCATCTCAGAAATCGGATATGATAATTATTCTTTCAATTCCGAACTGATTAAAAAAATCTTTTTCTCAAAACCTCCCCGTTCAATTTTGCGCTCGTTTTTTAATTTCATAATTTCTTCTTTATCCAAACCGCAATTATCAATAATGGCATCAATAATTTCATAAATATCGCCGATTTCTTTCATTAGCTCTTGCCTATCGGCCATCGCTTCAACCGCCTCCTTTGCTTCTTCTTCCAATTTTTTAAATAACTCCTTTAAATATTCTTCCTGCTCTAAAATTCTAGTTTGCGGTTCGGCTTTATCTTGTCTTATAATTTCAGGGATTTTATCACGAACTAACTTGTTATAAATTTTCTCCATAGTTTTTTTCTAAATTCGTAAAACTCATCATCGCGATTAACAGCCAGAACATCACCGCCAAATCATTTTTAAAATACGGAACGTCAACTAAGCCATGTACGACAACCACAATCATCGCGCCGATTAATCCTATTACTATATATCTATTTTTTTCCGTTCCTAAATTTTTAAATCCCCCCGGCCGCACACTGCGCAGCGGGGCAGGCAATGACCAATGACCAAACAAATCCCAAATCCCAATGACAAAAAATTTTCCAATTATCCATATAAATAAAACCATTCCTACTAATCCCAATTCACTCCAGAAATTAAATATTATATTATGCGGATATAAATAAATTTCGGTCGGCTGCCAATGGCTTTTTTTATATTCTTCATTCCAGACAACATGCCTGTGAAATTCGGGGTCGTTATCAATGTTAAAAAATATTCCCTCTTGATGATGTGGGGCAACGGCATTTTGATAGTTGGCTAATCCGGCTCCCAGCGCGAATCTTAACGGGCTCGCGGTAAGCATCTGCCATGTTTCCCGCCATTGCTGTTTCCTTATTTCGCCGGACAAATCGGTTAAAGTGATTTTTTTAACCGCGTAATCCCGCAAGGGTTGGAACATTATTATACCAACTCCAGCGACAAAAATCAATATTACCGTTGCCAATCTTATTTTTTTGCCTGCTAACAGCCCGAATACAAGCAGCCCTGCCGCGATGCCTATCATCGCCCCTTCGGATTTCGCGAAATAAATTGATAATAAAGATAATATGATTACTATGCCAACGAATATAACCAACACTTTGTCATCCGCTTTGTCATCCTGAACGAAGCGAAGCGGAGTGAAGGATCTCTGGTCTGCTGCAACATCTGTAATTATCCGCTCTTTACTCTTTTTTTTAATAAAACTATATTCTCCCCCTTTAACCTGAGATTCTTCGGGCTTCGCCCTCAGAATGACACTGGTTAACCACCCAGTCATCACTATGGTAATCGGTCCTAAATACAATCCCACGGCATTGGGATAGCCGAAAAACGAGGTTACCCGCCTGGTTTCTTCGGCCGCCCATAGCTCGTTAAAAATAAACGCGCCGGTGAATTTCTGATATATGGCGAACACGGAAACAACAAAAGCTGAAATGGCGAGCGGCCACAATATTTTTTCAACCCCATTGATTTCAATCACTGGCGGCTCCATAGTTCCCGCCGCAGCGGGACTGTGGAGCCTTAATGCAAACTGTTTATAACGATTTGCAATATGGCTCCACAGCCCTAACGGGACTATGGAGCCCTCATCTTCGGCGGTCGAGCCCCCCTTCGCAAGGGGGGTTAGGGGGGATAATCCAACATTAAACACTAAAATAAAAACCAGCGCCGGCTCAAAAAAATACGCCTTCCAGATTCCCATTCCGCCCAGGGCGGAGAATCCGGCAACTCCGGCCGCGGCAAAAGAGACAATTAACAATAAAACTATTTCAATATCAAAAGGATAGCGAGCGTAAATTTTTGATTTTTGATTTTTGATTTTTGATTTTATATTATAAAAAATTTGCTTGGCATTTTTAATAAGCCAAATGCTAAAAGCAATCAATATCATCGCCTCCAACAAAGTAGCCGGCATGCCTAAAACATCAAACCTGATTAAATACGCGGGCAATGCAGCGATTAAAAACATCACCGCGAGGTCAAGGCGGCGGATGGATAAAATAATATACAAGGTTAAAAATGCTAAGACGCAAAACATAATTCAATAAACTAATTTTTAATTTTTAAACAAAATTTGCAAAATTATATATATGTTTCAAAATTCAGTCATTCAAAATTTATTCTAAATTCAAAATTCAAAATTCAAAATTATTACGTGACCAGCATATACAGCGCCGTGCTGATCAATGTCGCGCCGATAATTTTCTGCAACAATATTCCTCCGCCCGCTTCTTCTTCAATAAATTTAGGATACTTTATCAATAAAAGCAAGACAATTATAATTAAAAACACATATTGAGTTCCCTGCAATGAATTAACTAAAGCGACATTGCCCATACTGATCGCCCAGTTAAGCATAATGAAAGCCATGGCCGCCAATATTCTTACTCCCAGAAAAAAAGCTAAATTTTTCGGGGTTTTCGCTCCTTTTTGGTGTTCAACAATGCGCTTGCGCCAATCCGGCACGAATAAAATTAACAACGTTCCCAGGAAAGTTCCCATGCGCGACCAGACAAAACCGCCGACAAACGGCTGATGCATATAAACGTATTTAATTAAAACATAATAGGCCGCGAAAAATAAAGCTGATATAACGGAATTTATAATCAGCCGCTGAGTCGGCCTGTATTGCGCGTGAATAAATCCCAGCATATCGCCGAAAACATTTTTAAATCTGCCGACCACTTCTCTTATCATATAAAATCTGGTATGTTTCACGGCAATCAATATTCCTCCGTTGATTAAAATAAAAAAAGCGAGAAATTGCCGCTCGCTTAATGTTTCTCCCAAGAATACATAAGATAAGAAAAAGCTGAAAATCGGAACCAGCGCGCCGACAATCGGCACCACTCTGGTTGCTTCGCTTTGATGCAGGGCTTTATACCAAAAGATTAATGTTGCCAAAAAGAGCAGCCCGGCCAATAAATCAATTAACAGTTCCCTTAACGAAGGCAGCCAAAATCCGAACGCGAATAAAAATAAATTAAAAATGCTCCAAATGCCGACATAGAAGGCGTAAGTGATTGAAGAGTGGATTTTTTGGGATAATAAAAATTTGTCGGCGACATAAACCCCGGCGTTGATAAAGTATGAAGTTATGGCGACAATTAACCACATAATTAGACTGTTGAATAATTAAATTTACCTTTCTCTTGTCATTCCCGCCCGCTTCGCCGGAGCTTCAGCGAGGCGAGCGAAAGCGGGAATCCAGGAGTTAGCGCATAGAATCTGGATTCCCGCTTTCGCGGGAATGACAGAATAATTTTATAACAAATCAATCTATCAAAATCCGATTATTTTTGCAAATATCCGCATATACTTCCGCGCTTGGCCTGGCTTTGCGCTCAAATGTTTTTCTGTCAACGGAATACAAGCCGAATTTCGGACCATAACCCCATGCCCATTCAAAATTATCTAAAAGCGACCAGTGCATATATCCGCGCACATCAACTCCTTCTCTAATTGCTTGATGAACATATTTCAAATGATTAATGATGAATTGCGATCTTTGGTTATCATCATCGTCGGCGATGCCGTTCTCAGTAATAATAATCGGTTTTTTGAACTTGCTTAAATATTTTAAAACATGATAAATTCCTTCGGGATAAACTTCCCAACCCATATCGTTAATTTCTTTGTTTTCATTAACTTTAAAAGGCGGAAGCCATGAAAGCTTATTGTGAAAATAATAATTCAGCCCGATAAAATCCAAATAGCCGGATATTTTATTTAACAGCCTTCTATGATGAACATAACGGGCGATAATAACCACTATCGGATCCAGTAAATTCCATTTGCGCGCAGGCTCAAAATAATCAACAATACAGGAAAAGCCAACTTTACTGTCCGGCAAAATATTATGAATCGCTCTATATCCCGCAATATGCGCTTTTACAAAATTATTAAAAACTTTTATCGCGCCAAATAAGTCTTTTTTTCTTCCAGGCGGATGAACGCCTAAAATATAACCGAAACCGATAAGGCACATGGGTTCGTTTAGGGGAACCCAATAATCAACTAATCCTCCCAATTCACCTGCTAATTTTCCGGCATACCTGGCAAAATAACTGACGACATTTTTGTCGATCCACCCGCCGCGCTTATTAGACTTCTCAAGCCAAAGCGGCATCGGCCAATGCCAAAGAGTCACGATGGTTTTTAGGTTTCTCTGTTTTGCCGCTTGCAAAACTTTTTTATAATGCTCTATCTCCCCCACTTTCCATTTTCCTTCTTCCGGTTCAATTCTTGACCATTCAATACCAAGCCGAACCGCGTTATTATTCATTTTAACCGCCAAGTCAAAATCTTCTTCGTAACGGTTATATGAATCGCAGGCGCGGCCGCAAATATAATTGTTCGGCTTTTTCAACTCGTCTTTTAAAGACGCGGGAATATTTGAATTTTTCACAGCCGCCTCTTCCGCGAAACGTTGGCAATTAGCTTGCTCCCATTCAGTCCAATTATTTAAATTGCCGCCTTCAAGCTGATAAGCGCTAGATGAAGTCCCCCAAAGAAACCCCTCTGGAAATTTTAATGTCTTTTTTAACGGCATAATTTTTTATACAATTTTAAATACTCTTTGGCCGACTTATTCCAAGAAAAATCCTTTTTCATGCCGTTTTTTTGCAATTCCCGCCATTTTTGCGGCTGATTATAATAGACATTTAACGCTTTTTTAACCGTTCTTCTTAGCGCTGCGCGGGAAAATTCCTTAAAACAAAAGCCGACTTTGTTGTTTACCGTATCGGCCAGCCCGCCGGTGGCGCGGACAATCGGAATCGCTCCGTAGCGCATAGCGATCATCTGCCCGAGGCCGCAGGGCTCAAAACGGGAGGGCATAAGGAAAATATCCGCTCCGGCGTAAATCTGCTGGGCCAATTCCGCGTCAAAGGTGATTTGGGCGCTGAACTTATCCGGATATTTTTTAGCCAGCTCTTTAAAATGTTTTTCGTATTGCGGCTGCCCTGTTCCGAGTATCGCGAATTGGCAATCTAATTTGCCAAACTCTTCGGTAATCAGCTCAAAGCCCTTTTGCCAGACCAGACGGGACACTATTCCGATCAAAGCGATATTTTTATTTTGCGGCAAGCCCAGCCGTTTTTGCAGAGCCAATTTGTTTTCCGCTTTTTTATCAAGCGATTTTATTGAATATTTTTGCTTAATATACTTATCGGTTTCAGGGTTAAAAAAATCAGTATCAATGCCGTTTAAAATTCCATAAAGGTCTTTTCTCCTTTTTTTAATAATTTTATCAAGGCCGGCTCCGTAAAATGAGGCGGTAATTTCTTTAGCGTAATTTTTACTGACAGTACTGATTAAATCCCCGTTTAAAATTCCCTGAACCATAAAATTAATGTCCCCATTTTTTAAATCAGCTTTAACGATCGGCAGATCGGAGTCTAATTTAGAAAATCCGACAATTTCCGGCTCCGCAATGCCCTGATTGGCAAGGTTATGGATTGTATACAAAACTTTGGTTTGGCTAAAAAAACCGTTTTCTTTTTGCTTAAGCAGCGTGGTAATCAAGGCGGTATGCCAATCATTCGCGTGTATGACATCAGGCTTAAATTTCAAAGCCCGAGCCGCCTCTAAGCAAGCGCTGTCAAAGAAAGCGAATCGTTTAATATCTTCCATTCCTCTGGTGTATTTGTTCTTTTTAAAAATTCTCTCATCAGTATAAATCAGTTTCGACTTGAAATAATTATGTTTAATCAGATAAACCGGAATATTGATTTTCGGCAATTTTGTTTGCCAGACTGTTGCCGTTTTACGGCCGATGTTTATCGGAATTTTTATTCGGCAAATTTTTTTCGCCGGATATTTTTTAACGTCTATTGATCCGTAAAAGGGAAGAAAAATTGTTATATCAACGCCTAAATCCGCTAAAGCTTTTGGCAGCGCGCCTGCAACATCCCCTAGCCCCCCTTCTTTTGCCAGAGGCGCTAATTCAGCGGATAAAAATAATATTTTCATTTTATTTTTTTTATTTTTCATTACTTTAAATTTTTATTCTATCCAATCCAGTATCGCCTTTACAAGATTGTTATCGGGCAATCTGTCTGTTTTTATAATAAGGTGGGGCAGAAGAGTTTTATTTATTTCTTTTAAATACTCTTTTTGTTGTCTAATGTACCAACCGGGATTTTTCAATATTCTTTCATAATGCGGATAAAGGCTTAGCCGATCTTGAATACGCTTTTTAAGCAGATCTTTGTTTTCAGGAAAGACAACAAGCACTATTTTAAAATTTAATTTTTTTAGTATTTGCTCAACTGGCTTGTAATTAACGCTTTTGTTGTTGTGAAGCTTGTTATAGACTTTGTCCGAAAGATGGAATTTTTCAATCAATAAATTTTTATTTTGCAATTCTTTAAATATTTTTAAATAACTATTTATAACCGGTTTGCCGTGTTTTGTCCCGTAAACCCCCACATCGCAATTAAACCAATGACAGCCGTCCAGAATAATTTTGTTTTTATTATATTTCGGCTCTACATAATCATAAACCTGCGACATCAGCCAGCTTTTTCCCGCAAGTTCAGCGCCTTCGAAAATTAGATGGTGTATTTTTCTTTCCATATTAAAAAATAATTCGTAATTCTAATTAACCGATTATTTTATCAATTCCTCTCAAATACCTTGAATTGATTTTAAAATACTGCCAGGAATTTTTTATTAAATTCCGATCGCCTTCAAAGCAGTGGAAATCAGAGCCGCCGGTTTCAATAAATTTTAATTCACGCGCCAAATATTGTATGTACATTACCGCGCCCACGGAATGGTGCGGCGAGAGCACTTCCGCGCCGTCAACGCCGAGTTTTTTAAGCTTTTTCCAGAAATCAACGTTAATATAGCCGTATTTCGCCGGATGGTTGATTATTATCTGCCCGCCGATTCTCTTTCTTAATTTTAAAACGCGCTCAAAGCTGATATAGCTTTCATGCAGTTTCCCAATTTGCGGATTGAGAAAATACCGCTTGATGATTTCATCCTCGCGCGGGTTTTTATTTTTTAATTCGCGGCTTATCTTGGCTCGGTTGCGGCTAATTTGCCGAATGTCGCCTACGATGCGATTTATGGGAATATACTGGCTGTATTTATCCAGAATTTTGTCAACATTTATTTTAAAGCCGCGCTTAACCAATTTTTTCAAAATTTTTCTTGTTTTGCCGCGCCTTCTCAGCTGGCTGTTGTGCAGAATGTTGTGCAGTTCCTGGTCCGGCTCTTTAAAATTGTACCACAGAATATTGAATCTTTTATTGCCCAATTTGACATAAAGCTCAAGCCCTGTAATCGGCTTTATTTTATATTGCCGGCAGGCCTGCCTGAATTCATTCAAGCCGCTGATTGTGTTATGGTCCGTCAAAGCCGCGGCCTTAACGGCTTGGCGCGCGAGAAGCCGCGCCAATTCGGTTGGCGTTAAATATCCGTCGGAGTAGGTTGAATGCAGTTGAAGGTCAATTAGCATACGCGTGGAACAAGGAACAATGAACAAGGAACAAGATTTTATAGTTTTTTATGTTTCGTGTTCCATGTTTCATGTTTTATGTTGCATGATTATTAAACCCGACAATCCAATTTCATATCTTCGCAAATTTTAACTAATAACCCATGGGCTCGTTTTGGTTCAGGATTATCTTTTAACAAAAAAAAGGTGGCGGTGCGCAAAGCCGTCCAGTTATAGTAATTATCAATGCGTTTTTTAAGCGAGCCGTCTAATTTGATTTTAGCGCTATTAAAATAGTTTTCCAAAAAAACGGTTTTAACACGATTAATAAATTTTTGATCATTGATTTTGCGCTGAATCATAAATTCCAATTGCTGGAGGAACGAGCCGATATCGCGAGCGAAGTCGGCCAGGCAAAGGTCGGTGAAGTCAATAACCGCTAATTTTTTCTCGCTGATTTTTATGACATTTTCCGGATGGGCGTCGCCGTGGATCAGCCATCTTTGTTTGGTTGAGTTTAAAAATTGTCTTTCGGCGCCATCAACGATTTCATAGATTCGCCGGTAAGCGGGATAATACCGCGGGTATTTTTCTTTCATCTCGCTTAAAATATGTTTAGCGCCGGGGATAACCGTTGCGACGCGGCTGTTTTCTTTGTTGAAATTTTTCGCGTTTTCTGCCGGCAATCCATGTAGTTTGGCAAACCATCCGGCGGTCCGGGCGACAACGCGCTCAATTTCATAATAATTTTTTTGCCTGATAAACTGGTAAAGAGTTTTGCCCTTGACGCCGCGGTAAAAAGTGGCGTGAAAGCGGTTTGAATAAAATAAGGGGTGGGGAATAGTCAAGTTGCCTTTGGAAAAGCCATGGTCCCACAAAAATTTTAAACCGTTATAAACATTTTTGCGCGGCTCATCGCTATGGGCGGTGCAGAAAATCGGCAGTTTTTTTATTTTGCCGCTTTTTGTTTTAAAGATGGTTTTAAATTCAAGCACTACATGGTAGGTTTCATCCCAGATGAGTTTTTTATGGGGCTGAACCTCAATATTTTTAATCAGCTTAAAATCAGGGTAGCGGGGCAGTACTCTATCCTTGAAAAGTTTTATTACATATTGTTCATCAAAGAGATGGTAGATGATGTTCATATTTATTTTTTCCAATAATACTTCCAATGTTTTTGCCAGATCATTTTTTTGATTTTAATATATAATTTTTCCGCTTTTATTTTAGTCGGCCTGGTGGTAACATCATCAAGGGCGCGGATGCTGCGTATCAGTTCGTTAACGCCGCGCTCAATCTCATCGGGATTCCAGGAAATCGGGCTGAACAATCTGAAGTCGCTCGCGCTCGCCCACCAGAATGTGCAGCTGGCCAGCCCTTTGTCCAAATGCTCTCTTGCCCAAGAATAGTTTACGTCTTCTTTGCACTTATTTACGGTTTTAACGGCCAAATTGGCCAATTGCCAAAGCTTAACTTGGATTTTGTTTTGCTTATCCGCCCAAAGATAATACGGCTTTTTGCGCCTCAGCTCTTCTTCGGTTGATTCCCACGATGAAGGAACGGGCTTAATAATTTCTTTCGCGGTTAAGCCGGCTAAATATTCGCTTACGGTTTTAGTAATAATTTCCGGCCTTTTCAGTAATTTCTCAAAAGCCGCGCTGATATCATTGTGCCTAAGCCCGTAAAGCTCGGCGTCAGTCGCCGTTACCGCTATTTTATCTTCGCCTTTTTTTATCAGTTCCATGATGGTTTTCGGCACATAGCTGTTTGAAAATTTGCGCGAGCGGAAAAGAAGCTTAAGCTTGGAATATTTATCAATATAGATTTTGCCATAATCAACGGCATTGATTTTGCCATAAGCGCTGATTTCATCCAGCATTAACCAGTCATAACCGCGCTTCTTAATCAGTTTTGCCAGTTTTTTATCGTAAGCGGCTTCGGGAATAAAAAAGCCGTTTAGCTTTAGGCCGGCGCCGAAATGTTTTTTTAAAATTTCTTCATTCAATTTAATTTGACGCTTGATTTCGCTTTCCGGCAATAACGGCAAAACAGGGTGGAAGGCGGCTGAGCCGGTTATTTCAAGCTGGCCGCTTTCAATCAGTTTTTTTATATCGCTAATCAATCGGCCGTAGCCGAGCTCCTGCCACTTGTCCAGCAAACAACCGGTGATATTGAAGGTAAACTTAATATGAGGATTGCGCGTTAACGCTCCGATAATTCTTTTGTAGCTCTTTTCAGCCGCTTCAATTATTGTTTCATTATCAGCCGAATACGGCTGATAAAAGTGGAGAAAATTAATCCAAGTTAATTTCATATAGTAAAGTATTTTTTAATTTTTAACATCTCTTATTTTATTATTTCTTATCGCTTTGCGATAAAGCGCGATATACTTTTCCGCCGGAATTTCCCAAGAGTTTGATTCCTGCATCGCCCGCACCATTATATCGCGCCAGGCCTGCTTGTATTTCATTGTTTCAATCGCCTTAATAATCGTGCCGTACAAAGAATACGGGTCAAATCTGCCAAAGGTAAAGCCAGTGCCCTTTTTGAGCAAAGGGTCAAAGTTCTTAACCGTATCGTAAAGCCCGCCGATTTTTCTGACAATCGGCGCGCAGCCGTAGCGCATGGCAATGAGCTGGTTGATGCCGCAGGGCTCGTGATGGGAAGGAAGCAAGAAAATATCGGAACCGGCGTATAACAGGGTTTCATATTGCTGATTGTCCGAAAACGGCAGCCAGATTATTTTTTTAGGATATTTTTTATTATACTTTTTTAATTCGTTGATATATTTTTTATCTCCATCGCCCATAATAATCAATTGGATATCCAGTTTTAATAAGGGCTGGAGAATTTTAAGTATGAGCTCAAAGCCCTTTTGAAAAGTTACGCGGGAAGTCGCGCAAAGCAGGGGAACTTCTTTATCGGCCGGCAAACCGAATTTTTTCTGCAGATATTCCTTGTTTAATTTTTTGCGGTGGATTTTCTTATGATTATAATTTTTAAACAAGCCCGGATCGTTTTGTGGATTGTAAGCGTTGTAATCAATGCCGTTGACTATGCCGAACAATCTGTCTTCGCGATTTTTTAAAATGCGGTGCAAGTCCTGGCCGAATTTTTTCGTCATTATTTCTTCGCGGTATTGTTCGCTTACGGTATTGATGGCATCGGCTGAAAGAATCGCCCTTTTGGCGAAATTAATATTTTCAATATCGGGGTCGGCGATATGGGGAATTCTTTTCCGCCCATAATCCTTTTTTTCAGAAGATACTTCCCACCAATTTTGGCCGAATTGAAAAGCAAGATTATGGATAGTAAAGACGGTTTTCGCCTTTCGCAAAGTTTTTGAGTAGCGAAAATCGGTTTTTAAATAAAAAGAAATCAAGCCGGCCTGCCAATCGTGGCAATGGACGATATCGGCTTCAAATTTCAGCAGGGAAATTAATTTTAAAGCCGCCACGTCAAAAATCAGAAAGCGGGCGTTTTCATGGCCTGAACCGTAAAGCTGCTTGCGCTGGGAAAAATATTTTTTGTTTTCAATAAAATAAACCGGCAAATCTTCCATCAAATAGCCCTTCCAATAATTAACGCGGACCGCTTCTTTGGAATTCAAATAAACTTTAATATTTTCAAAGATTAATTTTAAATTGTGCTCTTTTTTATCAATAACTTGCCCGTACAAAGGGGTAATAACAATCACTTCGTGCCCCAATCTTTTTATGGCTTTAGGCAGGCTTCTGACAACATCAGCCATCCCGCCGGTTTTTGAATAAGGGGCGGCCTCGGAGGCGATGTGCACTATTTTTAATTTATTTGGCATATATAATTACTATTAGCGGCGCAAATAGCTATCGCCAGCGCGTCCGCCGCGTCATCCGGCTTCGGCAGCTCTTTTAAATTTAGTATCAGCTTCACCATTTTTTGCACCTGCGTTTTGCCGGCTTGCCCGTAGGTAGTAACCGCCTGTTTGACTTGCAGGGGAGTAAATTCCTTGAACGCCAGTTTATTCTGTTTTGCCGTTAAAAGGACTACGCCTCTGGCCTGGCCGACAACCAGGGCGGTTTTTATGTTTTTGCAAAAAAATAATTGCTCAACCGCAATCAAGTTCGGCTTATGTTTTTTTATTATATTATTCAATTCTTTATGAATAATTTCCAACCTGCCGGACAAATCCGTTTTGGCGCTTGTTTTAATTGAACCGTAATCAAGGCAAATTAATTTATTGTTTTCATTTTTAACAACCCCGAAGCCGGTGTCGGCAATGCCCGGATCAATTCCGAGGATAATTTTGGACAGAGAATTAACCATAAATAAAAATTTAAATATTATTTATGTTATGATAATAATCCGCCGCATCCTCATTATCCTCCAATTCTTCAATAAATTTCTCAACTCTTTCCTTATCTTCGCCGCTCAATGCCAAATCTTCTTTGGCAATATATTCAATTTCCGCCGATTCGGTTTTAATGTTTTTTTCTTCCAAAAATTTTTTAACTTTTTGCAAATCTTCTATTTTAGTATAAATCGTGACGCCCTCCTCTTCTTTTAAAATATCCTGCGCTCCGGCGTCAATCAATTCCAGCTCAAATTCTTCCGCCGATAGTTTATTATTTGTTAATTCGTCTTTAGCGATTCTTATTACGCCTTTTGATTCAAAATTCCACATCACCGAACCGAAAGCGCCTCCATGCTTGGTAAATAAATGGCGGATATTGGCGGCGGCGCGGTTTTTATTGTCCGTAAGGCATTTAACGATAAACTGGGATTTCGCCGGCCCCAGTCCTTCATAAACCAGCTCTTCAATCGCCGCGCCCGCGAGCTCGCCGGTGCCGCGCTTAATCGCCCGTTCAATATTGTCTTTCGGCATATTGGCGGTCCGCGCTTTGTCAATCGCCATGCGCAAAGAAAAGTTAGTATCCGGATCCCCGCCTTTTTCGCGCGCGGCAATCGTGATAATATTGGAAAGCTTGGTAAAAATAGCGCCTCTTTTGGCGTCGGTAACCGCTTTCTGCCTTTTGGTTGTCGCCCATTTGCTATGCCCCGACATAAAATTAAAAATAATATTAAACAAAATCAGGCAAGGCCTGATAATTACAATTTAACATATTGCGGCGTAAAAATCAAACGCTGATTACGGCAAATCCTTTAAAAAATTGTCTAAAATCTAAATACTTCATAACAATAGTGGATAAAAAATTATACATATCTATTTTTAGTATAGCATGAATATTGATCTGGGGAACCCGCAAAATTTACATATTTTATTTATTTTACTGTTTTTATAAAAAACAGGCGAAATAAGCCTGTTTTTTTTATTAACCGATTTAACATATTTTATTCCTTTATTTAACTTCCCCGACATCAATTTTTCTAATATCGCTATTGGTAATGCCAAGCCCTAATTCTCTCATCACCCTAAACGCGTCAGCCGGCCTATTTAGATTTAAAACGTTTATTTTTGGGCTTTGGCAAAAAATTTTCTCCGGTTATCACGCTTTTCCCGATTTTTTCTTCCAGGGCAACTCTCGCGTCTTTCGCGATTTTACCGCCTTTCTTCGCCGGAATTTTATTTTCTTCCAATCCTTTTGTCCGCTCTGTTTCAGCAATTTGGCGGGTGGAAAGCTCG
>JAUYAT010000053.1 GCA_030693295.1 bacterium | reverse complement strand
CTGGCGGCTTTAGACCCCGTTAGATGCTTGCTATCTAAATGGGGTAGACCGCTAACTGCGGCTTATATTTAACCACCGACTTCATCGGCGGCTTTATTTAACTGGGGTAAATTTCTCCACCTTATCTTTCACTTCCGGATTGATTTCGGCTGATTTTTCACCGTATTCAATCGCTTTCTATTTTCTTTAAAATTGCGAGGCAGATTTTTTGAGACTTAATCGTTGAAGTAAGAATTAAGAAGTAAAAAATTAAGTTATAAAAAAGTAACATATGTTACTTTTTTATTATCTATTTATAATGATTTGTAAATAAAATAATCTCAATATTTTTTGCTATTTGAATAAAAATCCGATTTTTTATAACCGTCCAATAATTCTTTTTTAAAATTTTCTATGCCGCGGCACATTTTGTTTTAAGCTTATCTTCCATTACTTTAATTCTTTTATCGGTTTTGGCGAATGTCTCCTCAAAACGATCATGGGCGCCTAAATTGGCCGCCATTTCAGCTTCAAAGTCTTGCTGTTTTTTTATGATTTTATCGTCTTTATCTACAACTAAATTTAATTTTTCATCAATCAAGTCAATTTTTACTTCAAGCTCATTAAAACTCTGGCTGAAAATAACGCCGATCTCGTCTACAATTTCTCCTTTTAAAACCTTATTGTTCTCTTTGAATTCCGTCCTGATTTCTCCTTTTAAAACCTTATTGTTCTCTTTGAATTCCGTCCTGATTTCTCCTTTTAAAATTTTATTGTTGTCTTTGAATTCCGTCCTGATTTCTCCTTTTAAAACCTTATTGTTGTCTTTAAATTCCGTCCTGATTTCTCCTTTTAAAATTTTATTGTTGTCTTTAAATTTTTGATCTAATTTTTGATCCAATAAATTGGAAATTTGTTGTATATCCTCTTGTTGCATATTATTTTTTATTTTTTTTATTAAGTAAAAATTTTTTAATTACCCCGATTAAAGGTTAGTGTTATATAGGGATATTATAACATAAATAAAAATAGTGTCAAAAAATGCGGTAAACTCCGCCAATGCGGCTTATTGTTCATTCTATTTACAATTATTCAACAGCCTAAAATTATAATTCATCCCACGGGATACGGATTATTTTATTCGCTATCTTTTCCTTACGGCCATCCAAGGTCACTACATAAGCCTGCCTTACTAATTTTCTATAATCTTTCAAAAAAATCTCCAGCCCTTTAAGGTCGGAAGAAGACACATTTTTTGAATATTTTATTTCAATGGGTATAATTTCCTTTCCAAGATCCAAAACGCAATCAACTTCCGCTCCGCCGGAAGTTCGCCAGTAATAAATTTTATAGTTTTTTCCAAGCGACCTGATTCTGCGCGTCAATTCCAAAATTACCGCGTGTTCAAAAAGAATTCCTTTTTGAGCGTTGACTAAATTTTTTGAAAGAGGCAACCTTGCCAGAGCGTTGCGAACGCCGAGATCAAAGAAATAATAGCGCGGCGAAGAGAGAATTCTTTTTCTGGCGTTGCGCAAAAACGGCTCAATTCTTTCAACAACCAGCGTGTCTTCCAGAATTTGATAAAATTCTTTGATCGCCGGCGAACTGACCCCTGATTCATTGGAAAGTTTGGTGAAATTAGGACTGGTTCCCGATTCGGCGGCTGCCAGTTCAAGAAATTTGGAAAAGGACCCTATTTTGCGCGACAGCGCTTCAGCCCTGATTTCTTCTTCAAGATATATTTCGGAGTATGAACGCAGCCGGTTGGCGCGTTCGGATTCTTTGGCAATGACTATTCCCGGAAGGGATCCATACACCATTGTTTCCTCAATTGAATAATTTGCTTTCTTGTTAATATTTTCCATTCTCAACGGTCTGATAATATTTTCTTTAATAAAACCCAATTCCGCCCAACTTAGAGGATCGAGATAAAACCTGTTTATTCTTCCCGGAAGAAGATTAACGCCCTTTCTTCTTAATTTTCTGGCTGAAGATCCTGTTAAAATAAAATTGGCCTTTTTCTTATCAATCAAATACTGGGCCGCGTCGAACAACTCGGGAATTTTTTGCGCTTCATCCACAAAAACGGTCACGTGTCCGCTGATAGCCTCCACTTGCCTGATAATTTTCCCCGGATCGGCTTCCAGCTCAAGGCGCATAGTTGGATCTTGAAGATAATACTCCGTTTTTCTCGGCAACCTATCAAGCAATTTATTGGAAAGGGTGGTTTTGCCTGTCTGGCGCGGTCCAAGAAGCAGAACCGAATCGCCTCGCTTTAACGTCATGGCTATCGCCTTCTCAATGACTCTTAACAATTGTTTATTTTTACCTTGCATATTTAAAGTATAGTTTAAATTTACATTATTGTCAAGCGCCTCGTTGTTTTCGCCCGTTGTTTATTTATTATTAACATTCTCAGTAAATTTCTCCACCTTATCTTTCACTTCCGGATTAATTTCGGCTGATTTCTTGGCGTATTCAATCGCTTTCTATTTTCTTTAAAATTGCGAGGCAGATTTTTTAAGACTTAATCGTTGAAGTAAGAATTAAGAAGTAAAAAAATTAAGTTATAAAAAAGTAACATATGTTACTTTTTTTATTACTTTGAGTCTATAATTGCAATATATTAAAAAATTAAAACATGTCAATTCGCAAAATAAAATTATTTATTTCGCGATAAAATATACCGGCTTTAACTTTATTTCCAGCCCGCTGAATTTAATAGTTTTCTCTTCAACCGTTTTTTGATATAAAATGGCTTTTTTAACTTTAAATTTTTTAGAAAACAAAATTAAATTTTTGAAATCTTTTTCCAAGAATTTATTTCTGTATTTAATTTCAACCGGCATAATAACATCATCTTTTACGCTAATAAAATCCACTTCATGCTTATAAACGTCTCTCCAAAAAAATCTATAATCCATTAAAGAAACCGCGAAATTTTCAACTAAATCGCCTGTCCGCGCAAAATCGGAAACAGCCCAGCTGAACGAAGGGGACGCTAAATAAAATCTTTTTAATTTTTTCTCGGAAGTGAGCATATTGCGGGAAAAATTATAAACTTTTTTTATTAAAAACGCTTCTTCCAGATAAAAAAGATAATTGCTTAATGTTTTGTTGGAAATTCCGATCTCTTGCGATAAATTCTGGAGATTTATAAATATGCCCGGTTTTTGCCCGATAATTCTAACTAATTTCCATAATATGTCCGGATTGTCAACCGGAAAAATCTGCGGAATATCTTCAAATACTATCTTTTTTATAATTGAAATAAAATATTCTTTTCTTTCTGTTTTATCTTCTACGCCCGCGCTTTCAATAAATTGGCTCTCAAGGAATATTTCAAATTCCTTTTCAATTTCCTGCTTAAAAACAGCCGGCTTTTTAAAAAACTCGCTTTTATCCTTAAAATTTAAATATTCCTTAAAATTTAAGGGGTGGAGAAAAAAACTGCTTATTCTGCCTGCCAAACTTTCCATTGTTTTCTTTTTTACAAAAAGCGAAGTTGATCCTGAAATAAAAAATTTGATATTCGGATAAAGGTCGTAATAAACTTTTATTTTTGACTGAAAATCATCCAGCTTCTGGATTTCATCTAAAAACACAAAAACTTTCCGCTTTTTAAAATCCGCTTGCGTTTGCTTTTGAAATTCTTTAAGCAATTCATCTAACTCTATTTTTTCATCATCAAAGGTAAAATACCATATTGAAAATGGATCAGTGTTATTTTCCAACAGATAATCTATTATTTGAAAAAATAACACGGTTTTCCCCGTTCTTCTTAGGCCGATTAGCTCAATGATTTGTTTCTTGCCCAAAGACTTAATTAACAAATCAAAACAATCCCTTTTCTTGGCAAAAGAATACTTAAAGCCCTTTTCCCAATGCCTATTATATTTTAGAAGATTCAAATCTTTCATTTCTTAAAAAATCATATTTTATTAGAAGTCAACTGCTTGTATTATATATTATTTAAATAATTTTGTCAAATTCGCAAAGCGCAAAGCTTTGCGGCATACCAATAGACAAATAGCTCGCCAAATCGGCGAGCTGTTTTATTATTTAAAAAATTATTATTTTAATAAAATTTTTATCTCTTTTTTTAATTCCGGCAAGTCTTTTTTAATAACCAACCAAATCTTTTCTTTGTCAACGCCGAAATATTCATGAATAAGAACATTTCTGAAATCCGCGATATCGCGCCATGGAATATGAATATTGGCGGACTTAAAATTATCATCCAAGTTTCTAGCCGCCTCGCCGATTATTTCTAAATTTCTCACCACCGCGTCTACAACTAAAAAATTATTATTAAAATCGCTTTCATCAATATCTTTAACATATTTTTCTATTTTATTGATACTTTCTAAAATATGCTCTAGAAATATTTTAGGATCTTTTTGCATATATTTTAATTTCATCTTTATAAATGTATTTTTTAAGAAGCGGGTGCACGGAATTATAAGTTAATAAATCAACTTTTTGATTTAATAAATCCTCCAGTTCATTTTTTAGATGAATCATATCCAAAAGACTCTTGTTTTTTTCAAGCTCAACTAATATATCAATATCGCTCTTCGGCATATCTTCCCCGCGCGCGAACGAACCAAAAACCGACGCGCGCACAACGCCATTTTTCTCTAAAATTGGAATAATTTTTTTTTGCAACTCTTTAATATCCGCCATATTTTTAAATTAACGTAAATTTTTAAAAATTTTGCCTTGTCCATATTTTGATTATACCATAAATAAAAACAGTGTCAAAAAAAACAAGTTCTATTTATAATGATTTGTAAATAAAATAATCTCAATATGGCCTTTGCTCAAGATGCAAATTCCG
>JAUYAT010000047.1 GCA_030693295.1 bacterium | reverse complement strand
AAGAACGGTTTTGAGCGAGCATTCTGCTGATTTCTTCCCGCTCATCTAAACTTAATCTTTTGTAATTTTTCATATGAATCCAACTTAACATTTTTGGCGCTCCGCGCCAATATTGTTGCGTTAGATTCTGGAATCAAACTTTATTATTTTATTTTTTTGGTACTTTTTTCTTTGGCTTAACAGTAAATTTAAAATCGTATTCTAGTCTATTTTCTTTAAGTTCGTATTCTTCTTTATAAATTTGTTTGAATGTTTCTTGAAATTTTTTATTTTTCTTTAATTCTTTAAAAAGCGGCCAAATCCTATAGTTAGCCTTATTAATGCATTCTCCCTCTTTACCAATTTTTTTCATTAATAAAAATACATTTTCATTATTATCAAGTATAACTTCCTTTGCGAGTTTAAAATCATTTGAAGAGGCACTCCAATCTTTACTATTCACTATTTGATATGCTGTTTTTTTATCACCACCCAATTTTTTAGATAATGCCTTGTTTATAATAAAACAATTTGAACTGCTTTCATTAAAATACTTTTTAAGAGTAGCGGTTGCAAACTCCAGAAGAATATCAGCAAGTGGATATGCTTCCTCGTTTATTAAGTTATAACAAATTTTATTTAAATTTTCATCTGCGATATCCAACTCATTTGGTTTTAATTTTCTCCAAATAACATGAGTTAATTTTACGCTCAATTCATATAAGCATTTATAGGCAGAGTCTAAATATTGTGGAGAGATATCTATTTCATATCCAATTTTATACTCTTTATTAAGATTTACTCCGTTTTCTTTGCAAATGGCCATATATTGACTACTAATTTTACCTCCACAATGTGCAAATAAGTTTCTCCTTTCTGTCAATTCAACAAATACTTGCCATATTGCCAGATCCTTACGCAAAGTGATCCCGAGTTTTGATTCCAGCCATTCAAAATGATAAATGTGGCTTTCCCTTAATACGCTATCAATTTCTTTTTCGATAATATAATTTTTTGCTTCATCTATATTATTAAAATTAGATAATAAAGAAAATGTTAAACTTTTTTCACAATTATTCAATATTCCTGGGTATGAAAGAAGCACAATTTTTATCGTCAAACTCATAAATGCATCAAACTGACTAACTAAAGAAATAAGAGTACTTCTTGGTACAACTTTGAGTGAGATATTCGAAATATCAAGATTTCTTTTTAATTTTTTATAATAATCAATATCCTCATATTTAAGTGTAAATGATTTTGAAGTCCTTTTCTTGGCATTTTTTTTAATAAAATCGAATAGTTTATTAAAATTCATTTTATACTTTAATAAAATTAACCCCATTGATAAATGTAATAAAGTTTCTAAACTATCAATGTTTTTAATAAAATTTTCCAAATTTTTTTCAAAAAAATTGTTTTTTTCTGTCGTTTTTTTCTTGCTCATATTTTTATAATTAAAATATAAAATCTATTATTTTACATAACGGCTTCGGAATAAGCGATGTGGCCGGAGCCACACCGCAGTATGGCGAGAGGCCATTTCGCGTATTCCGTGCTATATGATGAATTTACAAAAAATAATTAAAATAAAAATCCAAATATTGTTTTGATAATAATGATAAATCCATTAATAGGAACAATAATAAAGAAAAATAGTATATCTATAATTACCATTATTATTTGGCTATTGTGAATATGATATTTAATCCAACCTAGCCATGGGAAAAAGCCAATTATATAGCAAGCCATAATGAAGATATAAGAAAATATTTCCATTATTGATTTAATGTGTTCTTTATTTATTTTTTGTAAATTTTTCATATAATTCGTTATTATACGAATTTGTTAAAATTTTATTTAAAATTTCTTACTTTACTATAAATGGATTACGGAAAAAGGTTGATTACTATCATCACTCTACCATTTTCCCTCTAATTTTTCAATAACTCCAAAATCTGCTAAAATATAAGTATGACTGAAGAAAATAAAACAATTCAAACGGAAAATAAATCCTCTACGGATGAAGCTATGTTAAATGCCGATCAAACAGGACAAGCCCAACCTCCTGCTGTTAATCCGCCCGCGCCGCCTGCGCCAGCGCCATCTTCTACGGAACCGATAGAACAGCCAGCGCCGACTAAACCGGAGATACAAGAACAAACTGTTCCGGCGGAGCAGGAAATAACGCCTGCGCAAACAAAGCCGGAACAAGCCGTTAAGCCGGAACAACAGCCCCAAGCAACAGTATCGGAAGAAATTAATCAAACAGAGCAAGGTCAGACAGACGAAAAAATTGCGGAGCCTGAAACCGCATCTGAAATTAAGACCGATAAACCCGCCCAGCCGATTACGCCAGCCGCGCCTGCTCAAAATGAAAATAATGAAGCCGAATCATTTATGATTAAATTCTACAATAAATTAGCAGAACTAAGGATTATTGCCAACCAAAAAAAGAAAGAAAAGATGCAAAAAAATCTGGATAACATAATGGAATATGCCAGAGAAACGCAAAAAGTGACTAACAATGATGTGGAGAGGATAACCAAGGTCAAACACGCGCAATCAACCAAATATCTGAAAATGCTTGTTAAACAAGGCCTTTTGGTTAAATTCGGCAAAACAAAAAATACTTTCTATAAACCAATAAAACAATAATCGTATGCTTTAATGTAAAACATACGATTATTAAATGCCTTATTAATTTTTTTAACCGAAGAAATATTTAACTTTAGCAGCTCTTTTTTAGACTGCTTTTGCAAAAACAAAACTGCTTCCTGAAGCTCGTGGAATTTGCTTTTCGCTTCTAAAAGTCGCTTTTCGTTTATAGCATAACCGCTAAGCAGGTATTGTTTGAGAATTTTCGTTGCCCACCTGCGAAAATGAATGGCGCGTGGAGAACTGGCGCGATAACCAACCGCCAAAATAACATCCAAGCCGTAAAAATCCACCGGTTTGTCGGAATTTGGAATGTGCATTTTTTGCACATTGCTTTTTTTGTCAACCTCTTTGTCGGCAAAAATTTTATTGATATGCTTGGTTATTACCGATCTTTCTTTGCCAAATAATAGGGCGATTTCATTTTGTCTAAGCCATACCGATTCATTTTCAAAACGCACTTTTAATTCCACCTCATTTTGAGGAGTTTTGTAAATTACTATTTCACCTTTTTTAAAATCTTTTTTTGCCATAATTTATTTCCAAAAAGATAATTTTCCAGAAACATTTTATTTGCGTAATAATCGCGGTTTGCCGCCGATATTACTCAACAACCTTCCTCTTATGAGTAATTAAATAATAGACAGAAACAAAAATCACAGTGGTTAAAATGCCTGAGAAATTGCAGACCAGGTCATTGGCCGTGTCCGTGCCCGGGCCTAAGCGATTGGTATGAAAAATAAGATCCTCGGTGTATTCTTCAATCTCATAAAGGGCTGATAAGCTCATAGTGCTGGTCGCGGCCAAAAACAAAGACAATTTCAGCCGGCCGGTTTTTAACAGCAAGCTGAATTTAAACTTGTCAATCCAGAAAGCGCTGATAACCGTGAATAAAGCAAAGCAAATTATCGCGCTGACGAAAAAATGCACCATCTGGTCCCACCAGCCGTATTTTCCGTAAAGATGAAAAAAATCGCCGGCGGCGTCTAAACTTAATCCCGCCGTCACGATCAGCCAGATTGACCAATGCAAATAATCGCCTTTCAGCCGCTTATACTTATACGCGATAAACTCCAATAAAGCGAATAAAACCATAGCGGTAATCACCAAGCCAAGCCAGGTGTATTGCAAGTTAAACTGCAGAATCTTAAAAAAATTCAACAGTTCAAAAATAATCAAGCCGGCAAAAAGCAAGCGGGCGAAGTTGATAACGATTAAATCCGCTTTTTCTTGTTGATGGTTAAAAATATTCATAATTTTTCCCGTGAAATTAATTTATTCTACTTGTATCGCCTGCGTCGGACAGCTTTCAGCCGCGTTCTTGGCGCAGCCGGAGTTTTCCTGGCTGACAACCTCCGACTTCCCTTCTTCATTGATTTTAAACGCATCGGGGCAAATAGACGCGCAGGCGCCGCAACCGATGCAAAGATTTTGATCCACTGTGATTGGCATAAATTTAAAATTAGGTTAAATTAAATTTTTTAATAATTAAAATTTTTTATTTCCCGTTTTTTACAGGCAAGTCAAAGCAAAATTTACTCCCTTTGCCTTCGCCCTCGCTCTCGGCCCAGATCTTTCCGTGGTGCGCCTCAATCATCATCTTGCCGACATAAAGCCCTAAGCCGTTGCCGGCGGTATCAATTAAAAAAGTGCCCTTGCCGCGGGAGAATTTTTTAAATAAACTCGGGAATTCATTTCTGCCGATTCCCATGCCTGTGTCCGTTACGCAAAAATGAATCTTGTTGCCCGCGCGGCTTAAATCAATTACAATAGACCCCTTTTCAGTGTACTTAATGGCATTGTCAAGCAAATTTATTATCACCTGCCTGATTTTTTCTTCGTCAATTTTTATTTTAGGCAGTAATTTCTTCGCGATTTTGTATTTTAATTCTAATCCCCTTTTTTGGGCGATGGGAGATAGCTCATTCACCACGCTGTCAACTATCCGCTCTAAGCGCGCCTTTTTAAAATTAAGCCGCAGACTGCCTGATTCAATGCGGGAAATGTCAAGCAAGTCCTCCACTAATTGAATCAGCCGTTCGTTGGATTCAAACACTTTTTTTAACGCGCCTGTTTCTTTATCGGTAAGCCGGCCGAATGATCCTTCAATCAACATGGAAATATAGCCCTTTATTATTGTTAAAGGCGTGCGCAGTTGATGAGAAGCAATGGAAATAAATTCGCTTTTGGCCACATCCAATCTCTTTAATTCTTCATTTGCCGCGCGCAATTCAACGGTTGCTTCTTCCACTTCTTTTTTCAATTTAACGTTAAAATTCTTTGCCGCCTCGTACAATACTGCGTTTTCAATGGCAATGGCCGCCTGCGCCCCCACGATTTCCAAAACCCGCAAATCTTGGTCGTTGTACATATCCCCGGATTCTTTTCGGCTCAGAATAATCAAGCCGATTACCTTGCCCTTTATATTAAGCGGGGTGACAATTTCAGCTCCAAACGCGGTTAACAAATCAATGGTATTTTTAAATTTTTTGTAATCGGTGCGTTTTATTTCCTCAACAATAATGCTTTTGTTGTGCTTTAAAAATAAATTGCACAACTGCTTGTTGCCGGGAAATTTTTTGCGGCCATGGATATGGAAGCCGTTATTATATCGCAATATATATTGGTCCTCCTCTTGTTTTTTATTTCTTTTTTTATTTTTATCTTGCATTAAAATACCAACGGCTTTGGTATGGAAAGAATCCATTAAAATATCCGCGATATACTTATAAATTTTTCTTGCTTCCAAAGTGGAGCGCAGTTTATCGCTTAATTTCCCTATCACTTTGCGGCTGTCGTACAGCGAGGTGAAAAAATATTTGTTGGCGATTTTATAATAATAATTTCTGATCGGCAAAAAAACCATAACGGCCGAAATTAAAATTAAATAATCAAGCTGATCGGAAATACCGGAAAAAAATATAATCGCTATGTATTTTACCGCTATTGCTGAAATAATAATCGTTGACAAAGAAGCAAGATAAACCGAAGACTTGCGCAGAACGAATTTAATGTCCATGAGGCGGTGCTTTATTATTGCGTAAGCGAGAATTATAGTAAACATCAAACCGGAGATATAAGCGAAAGGATATATTCCTATGCCGTATGCCGGCAAATATGCTATCGGCCCTATAGTAAAAAGTAATAAAAAAGCAATAAAAATATATTTAGTTTGTTCTCTTGAAATAGGTGAATTCAAATTTTTATAATACTTATATATCATTAAAAACCAAACAATCACATAACAAAAAAAATACATTAAAAACAAATGATGCAAAATTTGAGCCTTGGAATGCACCCCCCATTTATAAATAAAAAGATCATTGACAAAATATTGAGTTCTGCTAAACAACAAAAAAATAATTGATAACCCATAAGCAATATATAACAAAATATCAGCTTTTCTTTTTGTATAAGCCAAACCAAAATGATACATAAAAGCAGGTATAAAAATTACACCTGCATAAACAAATCTATCCCAAAAAATTGCGGTGTCTTTATTTTCCTTGCTGATAAACATCATGAAAGTTCCTATCAACCAAATAATAATAGCTAATGAGTGAAGAAAAAAAGTAAAATTAACTCTGGATTTTTTATTTTTCAAAAAAACCAGCAAGCCTAAAAATAAAACAAAGATTGCGCTAAATAATGGCAAAAAATCTGAAAAACTCATAAATAAATAAACTTTTTTTATATTTATATTATACTATAAAACAAGAAATAAAAAAAGACCGGCTTTCGCAGTTTAAAACACGAAAGCCGGAAAAATTATAGCAAAGAAGCAATTTTAGCCAGTTGAAACTTTTTGCCAGATCTAAGCGTATGCATATTCGCCGCTATTTCAACAACCAATTTCAGAGGTTTACTGTAGCAAGTTAAGGGACAATGTCTAAAACCCCATTCTATGGCGCGCTTGCGAGTAACATCAACATGATCTAATTTAACAATCCCGACATAATCATTCATATCACCAGTTAAAGCCTGCAAAATCATCTCAACAAAACAAGCATACATAGTGCCTTTCTTAAGTCTCATCCAAAAATCAATATCAATCTGGCGATCAACGGTTTCAAATCCCCCGTCAACTCTTACAATTTCGTACCCTTTCTTTATCAATCTCCAATAATCATTCTCAAAAAGATTGTGAGGCTGCCCCATATCATAGAGATAATAAATTTTACCTTTTTGTAAAAGGTGTTCCGTTATCACGCTATAAGGAGCGGATGTAACCATAATTGCAATTTGGCTGTTGTTTAAGGCGTAGCTCGAATCACTTGTTATTTCTACGGAATTGCCGCTCTCTACCCTAAGTTTTTCAAGCTGGCTTTTATCCCGAGCCATAGCAATTACTTTGTATCCCATACTTGTTAAAATCAGTGTTATAGCCCGCCCAATTTTGCCGTAAGCGCCGATAACGCTAATTACCGGACGTACAAATTTAAAACATTCAATCATCATCTCTACTCCCTTAATGCCAGAGGCAACACTGTATGCGTCTCCATGCGTTACGGGAATAGTGACTCCGTTTTGCTTTAAAAACCTACCTCCACTGGTAATTGATTTTGTTACCGATCCAAGACCAATCATGTCAACATGTAATTCATTTTGCGCGTAAAGGCAAGCTTTAAGAGTCAGCTTTTTTGCCAAATGAATCCATCTTTTAGAAACACATTGTTTCGCCGTAATCTCAATTATTATAGTATAGCCGATGACTTTTCCAAACACATCATACGAGGCGACACAACTATAACCCTTGCCAAATAACGATCTTAAAATAAATAAGTGTCTCCAGACAAACAAGGGTATAAGATAACCCAGCCGAGGATAAAAAACTTTTAGCCTTATATCTTTATCTTCAATGATATTTGTAACAAACGCACATTTATACTTCTTTGTATCCATATTATTCACCTCCGAATAATTTGTCGACGATTTTCAAATCTATATTTTATTCATCATTATATTCATCTCCTACTCCATTAAGAGAATTGCAAGGTTGGTTGTGAAAGAACAATATATAAATCCCCTGCGGGGAATGATTTGTAAAATATAAAAATGTTATTCAGAATAACACTTTTATAATAACACATTTTTTATAATAATAAAAATGGACGAAATCCATTCGGACTTCGTCCTTGCTAAATTTAAATCTACTAAAACCTATAAATAACCGCAACTGAGACAATATCCACTGCCGCTTTATATTCACCGGCTCCTTGATTAGGTGCGGCGATTTCTCTTTTATTACCCCAACAATGCAGATATGAAATATCCACTCCAAAATTGTTTCCTTGCCAACCAATGCCACATCCGACAAGCCAGCCGTCCATATCAGGAGTTGCGGGATTTACCGTGCTATCAGGAATAACCGCTTTTTGATAAGCTCCTCCTCCTCGCAATTTTATCGCGTTATTGACGCTATATTCAACGCCCAACGCGTAATAAGTATTGCTTTTCCAATTTAAGGCAAGTTTTTCATCTTGCCACTGTTCATAATTCACATCAATATGATCAGTGGCGGAATAATCAAATCTTACCACATCCGCGGCGATCAAAAATTTACCAGTTTTAATTCCCACGCCCACATTATATCTGGCCGGAAAATAAAAAACGGCGGAAAAATTGTTTGACAAATTGCCGAGAAGCGGCGAAACTAAATCCGCGCCTCCTTCCAGCTCAATTCTTGTTTTGCTTTGATACGAAGCTCCGAGATTCAGCCAATCATTAGGTTGCCACAGCGCGCCGATTTGAAAACTATATCCATGTCCATCGGCTTCGCTGTCTAAAGCGCCTATTTTCATATTGCCTGCGTAAACGGGTTGCGACAACTCTATTTTTCCTAATCCTAATTTAACCGAAGCACCCAATATAAACCGATCTGTTATTTTATAAGAGACTGCTGGCGCTATTTCAGTTAAGCTAAGCTTGCTAAACATATCCAACCTTTGTTTAAAATCAGAGCCGAAGCAATAAGGGGTTACTATCCCGAGACCAAAATTTACTTTTTCATTAAGTTTATAATTTACACCGAACAATGGCACAAAATATTTCCCCGCGTCAGACTTATATTCTTTTCCATCGGGATCTTTATATTTAATAGACGCGTAAATATAATCCATGCCCATTTGCGCAAAATCGCCCGAGGAGCTCAAAAGCGCCGGATTGTAGTAAAAACAAGAAGCATCATTAGCGATGGCCGTACCTGCTCCGCCCAATCCTTTAGATCTAGCGCCTACTCCGCCATTTGGATTAACTGCTCCCGCTATTGCGTATCCGGAAAAAAACAAACAAAAACACAAACAAAGTACCGTTACAAAAATCAACCTTTTCATCTTTCTCACCTCTCTTTCAGATTTTTTTTATTTTTTATATTTTTCCGCTAAAGCGGTTTTTAAAGAGCTATTTAATTAATGTGTAAAAACATTATTTTCTGCGTAAATCAGCGTTCTAATCCGCGTTAAATCAGCGGGGCTTTGGTTAAAATAACAAACTTTATCAATTAAACAAGTTATGACAAAATCATTTTTACACGGTAACTATTTATATATCAACCGCCCGCGAGCGGGCGATAGTGTTTTTAGTATTTTTATAATAGCAGAGGTTTTAAAATTTGGCAAAACGCGGCAGGAAGTTGGAGCCAAAAACACGGGGCTGGAGCGCTTAAACAAGACGAGGATAAATTGAGTCTGTCGCCAAATACCATTTTGGCTGCAATTTTCTGAATAGCTGTTTAATTTGTTCTAAAATAATTTTTCACCGCGAATTCAAATTGCTCAATAAATAATTTCTTAAAATAATTAATGTTGTTCTGCTCATAAAAAAGAATTACGGCTTTTTTATATTCTGCTTCATCCACGTTTCGGTAAGACAAGGAGCAAGCATTATGCGCTGCCAAAATAGCATTTCCCGCGAGGCGGCTTGTTCTTTTATTCCCGTCTTCAAACGGCTGAATATAAGCGATTAAAATCATAAGAATAACCGCCTTTGAGAATGGATCGTTTTCTTTATTAACCAAATCGCAAGTTTTTTCCAATGTTTCCCTGATTTGAAACTCATTATCAAGCGGCTTATACTTTGTTCCCGTAATTCCCACCGCGGTCTTTCTAAGATTTCTTGAAATTCCTAAATCTTTGGTGAGCAAATAATGTATATCCTCAATTTTTGAGATTGAAATTGTCTTGAAACTATTTCTATCGCCGTAAATATAATCAAGGGCTTCCTTATGATTTAATATCATTACCGCTTCTTCTTTTTTGTGTCCCGCCGCCTCTTTTTTTTCTTTAATTAAAGATTCTGTTTCCAGCAAAGAATAAGTATTTCCCTCAATTTGAGAAGATTTCCAGCTTAGTTCTATTATTAATCTTTCAAATTCTCTTTTCTTTATATCTTCGCTAAGACCTGCTATGTTTTTCCGATACTCATTGTTTAAATCATGAAGAAATTTTTTTTCGCTTTCGGTAAAAATATTCTTCAATATTGGAAATATTTCAAAATTAAAATTCTCTTTCGCCGCCCTTTTATCAGTATCCGTTAAAAAATATTTTTCTTGGTCAATGCGCTTAAGAAAATTGTATTGAGGCGATAACTCATAAAAAATTGCCCTGGCTTTTCCATATCTTGCGATAAATCCCATATCAAGCAATTTCGCCAAATCCCTATTGATCGTAACTTTGGAAATTTCGCCAAAAGATAATCTTACATCTTCTAATATTTGAGAAATAAAAACCCTGCCCTTTTTATCAAGGATTTCTAATATTTTATCTTGTCTCTTGTTTAATTTTTCCGTATTTACAGCCATACAATCGTATCATTATTACATTAAAATCGTATCATAAATGATACGAAAAGACAATATTGACGATTATTTATTAATCATCACATCTCCTCCATCGCCTCAATCCCCAGCAACTTAAGCCCGTTGGCAATTGTTTGGCTTACCGCGCCGATTAAAACCAGCCGGGCGGCGCGCGTTTCTTCTTCCGCTTTTAAAACCGGCACGCTATGGTAATAGTCGTTAAAAATTTGCGCCAGCTCAAACAAATATTTGGCGATTTCCGCCGGATCATAATTCTTCCCCGCCTGCTCCACCGCCACCGGATATTTCGCCATCTTTAATATTAAATTCTGCTCTTTTTCATGATTAAAGACTAAATCATTTTGCATTTTAAATTGTATTTTTGATTTTTGATTTTTGATTTTTGATTTTTTAAATATGCTCTGTATTCTCGCGCAAGTATACTGCAGATAGGCGGAGGTAAAGCCGTCAAAACGCAAGGCCTGATCAATGTCAAAAGTGATAACCTGATTAGCTCCCACTTTTATCATTTCAAATTTAATGGCGCCGTTGACGATTTTTTTTGCCGTTTCTTTTATCTTTTTATCGCTCCAATCCTTATGGCGCTTTCTTGTTTCTTCCGTTGCTTTTTTCATCGCCAGCTCTTTCAAATCCTCGTATGTTATGACATTGCCGCTGCGCGACGACATCATGCCGGAAGGCAGTTTGACAACGTCGTAGCCCAGATGAATCATTTCTTTTTTAAGACCGAGCAGTTCTAATAATTTAAACAACTGCTTGAAATACAAACTCTGGCGAATATCCACTATGTGTATTGATTTGTCCAATTTATATTTCTTGAATTTTTCCAGCGCCAAAGGCAAGTCGGCGATCGGATAAAGCGCGGTGCCGTCCGAACGGATAAAAACCAGCACGCCCAAATTGTATTTTTCCAAATCGGCGATAATGGCGCCGTCGCTTTTCTTTAATACGCGCTTTTCATACAATTCAACGACCATATCCCTGCCTTTGTCTATGAATTCATTTTCATAAAATATACGCTCAAATTTAATTCCCAACTCTTTATAGATTTTGTCAAGCTGCTCAATACTCCATTTTCTTGTCTTTTGCCATAATTTATACTCCTCGCCCTCGCGGCTTTCAATTTTTTTCATCATAAATGCGGCCAATTCTTTGGCTAACGGATTTTTTTCCAGCTCTTTTGTCGCTCTCGCGTAAACTTGGCCGAGAAAAAATCCCTTGTTTTCCGGCAATTTCTTGCCTTTATAAAATTCCAAATAGCACCACAAAGTTTTTGCCGTATGAATGCCGAAGTCATTAATATATGAAACAGGAATAGCCCTATACCCATTGGCGGCTAAAATTCTGTTGACCGAATCGCCATAGCAGAGATTGCGCAAATGCCCGACATGATATTCTTTATGCGTATTGGCATTGGAATATTCAATCATCACTTTCTTGCCTTTGCCTGTTTTGTTTTTTCCATATTCATCTTTAGTTTTTGCTATTTCGCCAATCACGGCTTTGGCTAAATATTCTTTGTTAATCGTAAAGTTCAAATAAGGGCCGGCCGCGCTCAAGGAGTTTAGTCCCTTGCTTGAAATTTTTGAAACAAGCTGCTCGGCGAGCGCCGCCGGCGGTTTTTTAAATTGTTTGGCAATCCCGAAACAAGGCAGGCTCAAATCGCCGAATTCCGGATTAGGGGGATAAATTAAATCAGGCGCCTGAACAATATTTTCTCCAAGCGCCTTATTAATCAGCTCAACGATGTTTAATTTTATTTTATCCAATGCATACATAGGCTGAAATTTAGATACAGACTCTTTTAATTTTTCTGCGGGTAAAAAAGTCATTTTTCTTTTTGTCATTCCCGAAGCCACAGGCTATCGGGAATCCAGGAGTGAGCCATAATTACGTGAATAATAAGCTATTTTTTAAAAAATTGAAGTTTGTTTATTTTACTCCTGGATTCCCGCTTTCGCTCGCCTCGCTGAAGCTCCGGCGAAGCGGGCGGGAATGACAGAATAAACTTATTCGTAATTCTTAATTCTTAATTCGTAATTCTAATAAATTTCCTTTTTCCTCTTTGCAGTAAAACACCCTCTTTGGTTATTTTAATTTCCCGGCTGATAGCTTTCACAACTTCTCCGTCAACTTTAATTCCGCCTTGCTCTATTAATCTGCGCGCCTCGCTTTTACTGCTCGCCAATTTAGTTTTTATCAATAATTCCACAATATCGCAAGTCTCAAATTTTAAATTATAAGTTTCAATTTCTTCCGGCAATTCTTTTTTCTGCACGATTTTTATAAAATAATCCTCCGCTTTTTGCGCGGCTTTTGCTCCTTTAATTGTTTTAATTATCTCAAATGCCATCATTTTCTTATACTGCATTGGATTCTCCCCGTCTTTTAGGGATTTTTCAATATTTTTGATAACATCCATTGAAACATCAGTTAATAATTCTAAACCGCTTAAAATCGCCGAATCAGGATAAGACATTGCCTTGCCATACATATCTTCCGCGCTGTCACTCAAGTTAATGCCGTTTCCTTTGGTTTTGCTCATCGTGCGACCATCAGGAGCGTCCATCATTTTATTTGTACGGACAAATTTTTCTTTATTTAAATAGCTTTTTACCAAATCGCGCCCTACTAACATATTAAATGTCTGATCCGCTCCGCCTATTTCCATATCAACTTTCATCGCCACGGAATCATATCCTTGCATTAAAGGATAAATAAATTCCTGCAAATAAATATCTTTGCCTTCTTCCATTCTTTTTTTGAATAAATCGCGCGCGAGCATTTGCGGAACTGTCATCTGCGACATTAATTTTATCAAGTCATTAAGTTTTAATTTTGAGAGCCATTGGTAATTTCGCTCAAAACGCACCGGATTTTTTCCTTCAAAATCAATTAATTGCGCTGCCTGCTTTTTCCAACCCGCCATGTTTTTTTTGATAATTTCATCTGACAATATCGCGCGCGTTGAATCTTTATCAGGATCCCCCACTTTGGCCGTATAATCGCCGACTAAAAATATTACCTCATGCCCGAGTTCCTGCAAAATTCGCAAAGCGCGAATACCTATAGCGTGTCCGACATGCAGATACGGCCCGCTGGGATCAAAGCCCTGATAAATACGCAAACGTTCGCCGGACATTAGCTTTTTGCGCAAAGCATCAGCGGTTGGATAAATTGCCTCCACCCCGCGAGTTAATAATTCGTTGATTTTATTTTTATCCGTAATAATTTTAGGCATATTTTATTCAATATTAATTTTTCTAAATATATCTTGAGAGTGTTGAATAATTCTATCCTGTCATTCCCGCCCGCTTCGCCGGAGCTTCAGCGAGGCGAGCAAAAGCGGGAATCCCCCGGCCGCGCAACGCGCAGCGGGGCAGGCAGGAGTGAACCGTAAAAACACGAATAATTAATAAAAAGTTTTAATATTTTTAATACTTTTTATCTATTTTCTTGTTCATATCGCTATCTCCTGGATTCCCAGTCCCCGGCCGCGCGCCGCGCAGCGGGGCAGGCAAGCTGGGAATGACAAAAAGAGGGAATTTTTCTACACTCTTATCTTATATTATTTTACTAATTTTGGCAATAAAATAATCCCGGCCGCCTCTTTATCCAAAATCACGGTTACATCCGGATGTTTTTGCAGTATTGACGCCGGAACAGTTGGCTTGATTTTCCCTTTCAGCGCCTTGGCGATAATTTCCGCTTTCTCTTTGCCGGACGCCAAAAGAATAATCTTTTTGGCGCGCGTAATCGTTGCCAGCCCCATGGTAAGAGCTCTTTTAGGAACTTCATTGATGCCGGAAAAATATTTCCCGTTGGCTTCGCGCGTTGCCGTTGTTAAATTAACCGGGCGGGTTTTTGATTTAAAGCTTGAGCCCGGCTCGTTAAAGCCGATGTGGCCATTCAAGCCGATGCCCAAAATCTGCAAATCTATCCCTTTTCTTTCTTTAATCATTTTTTCAAAATTCTCGCATTCTTTTTTTAAGTTTTTTGCCGCGCCGTTTAAAATAAAAATGTTTTTTTTATCAATATCAATATGCTTGAACAAATTTTCCCGCATATAATAATGATAGCTGTTTTTACTGTTTTCGCTTAAACCGGCGTATTCGTCCAAATTAAAAGCTGTTGTTTTTTTAAAACTAACTTCGCCCTTTTTATGCGCCTTGGCCAAATTTTTATACATGCCAAGCGGGGTGTTGCCGGTCGCCAATCCTAAAACAGAATTTTTTTTCATTTGAATCTGCCGGATTATCAAATCAGCCGCTTTGCGCGACATTGATTGATAATTTTTAGCGATAATAATTTTCATAGTAATTTGCGGAAATTATATTATTATTTTACCACACAATCTGATTCAGTCCAACAAACCCTTGAAAAAAAATGCCGCAGCGGTTATAATAAATATAGTATGCAAAAAATAAAATTTAAAGAGGGAGAGCAAGCGCTGGCGATTGTCGCTCATCCGGACGATGAAACGATCTGGATGGGCGGATTTATTTTAAAACATCCCGAGCTGAGCTGGACGATTTTCTCCCTCTGCCGCGCCTCCGACCCGGACCGCGCTCCGAAATTCTCGCGCGTCTGCGAGCGATACAACGCCAAGGCGATAATCACCGATCTTGAAGACGACGGCAAATTAAATATTGAACAAACTCTGCCGATTATTAAAAAATTGATTGTTGAAAAAATCGGGGGGAAAAAATTTGATTATATTTTCACGCATGGAGCAAACGGCGAATACGGCCACCCGCGGCATTTGGGAGTTCATCAGGTTGTTAATGAATTAACAAAAGAAAAATTTTTAAAGCCAAAAACAATTTTTTATTTTAACTACGCAAAAAAAAGCAAAAAAGAATTTGCTCCGCCCATAGCTAAAAAAAATTCCGACTTTATTTTAAAGCTGACTGCTAAAGAATACGCCGCCAAAAAAGCCGTAATGACTGAAATCTATGGCTTTAACCCCGATGGAATAGACGCCAATTACTGCACCAACCCTGAAGCCTTTAAAATTAAAATCATAAATTTAAACTAAAAAATTATGAAAATAGCAGTACTATACGCTTATCCTCCCGAGCCGGATGGCTTAAGCATCCAAGGGCATTTGCTTTATCGGGGATTAAAAGAAATCGGCGCTGACGTAATGCCCTGCCATTATCGGCCGAGTTTTCAAAAACAATGGCTTTTAAACGTTTACAAGCCGGATGTGGCTATCGGCATCGGCTGCTGGACTTACGCGCCGGACATTATTTTCAGCCCCCAACAAAACGGCGTAATACCCGTGCCCTGGTTCGTGGCTAACGGCTGGGTTGCCAATTACCACAAAGCATTAAGCGAACTGCCTTTGGTTTTCACTACCAGCCAATGGGTTAAAGACACTTACAAGCGCGACGGAGTTGACGTAACCAATTACGAAGTTCTGCCCATCGGCTTTGACGCGAAAGAAATAAAGCCCATTCCTCAAACAGACCCTAAAATCCAAAAACTGCGCGCCATGCTTGGGGTGCAGGCGCATGAGAAAATGATTCTAACTGTTGGCGGAGACGTAACCAGCAAAGGCGCGCAGGAAATGCTTAAAGCATTGGCTGAAATTGACAAAGATTTTAAAAACTGGAAATATGTCTGCAAGGCCTCGGACAGCGAGAGCGCCGAGGACCACAGGCAAGAGGAAGACGCTTTAATTGAAAAACTTGGCCTGGACAGGGGAAAAGTCATTTTTTTAAACGGCATGTATTCCCATGATTTTATGCCTTATCTGCTCTCCGCCTGCGATATTTACGCCGCGCCTTCGCGGCTTGAGGGCTTCGGCATGATTCAGCTTGAAGCCATGGCTTGCGGCAGGCCGGTTATTTCCATAAACGCCGGCGGTCCGATTGATACCATAATACATAACAAAACCGGCTTTCTGGCGGAAGTCGGCGAAACGATTAAATTGCATGATGAATGGGCTTATGAATCAATGGGTTTTGCGGCCGACCATAAAATTGTCTTTGACGAGCCGAAAATTTTCGCCTACCGCGCCAGCATCCCTGATCTTGTCAAATACACCAAAATGCTTTTAACCGATGACAAATTAAGAGAAGAAATGGGGCGAAACGGCTACGAGCACGCGATGGCGAATTTCCAATATACGGACATCGCCCAAAATGCGCTGAAAATGATAGAGGAAAAAATAACTCCACCCCAACCCTCCTCTAAAACAAGAGGAGGGGGATATTAAAAAAACAAAGCTCACTTTCTCTTCACGCACTCATAAGCGTAAATATACATCCCGGCGCTCCAGGCCTGATAC
>JAUYAT010000032.1 GCA_030693295.1 bacterium | reverse complement strand
AAAATTGAACTCATCTGTTGTAGAAATCGGAAAAATGATTAACGGCTTAATTAAATCCCAAAACAAACCTCCTAAACCCTATATTCTAAATTCTGTATTCTTTCTCGTTCTCCTGTCTTCTATATTCTATATTCTAAATCCTTCGCTGGCGCAAGCGGCTTCTCTGTATTTTTCCCCATCCTCCGGCTCTTACACAGTTGGCGGCAATTTTTCAGTAAACGTCTATGTTTCAAGCGCGGAGCAGGCGATGAACGCGGTTTCAGGAGTAATTTCTTTTCCGGCGGATAAAATGGAAGCGGTTTCCGTTGTTAAAACCGGCTCCATTGTTTCATTGTGGGTGCAGGAGCCGTCTTTCTCGCAGGGCGCGATAAATTTTGAAGGCATTGCGCTAAATCCCGGTTTTATCGGCGCGGCCGGAAAGATTATCATTGTAAATTTTAAAGCAAAGCAAGCCGGCAGCGCTTCTTTGGTTTTTTCTTCAGGGGCTATTTTAGCCAATGACGGGCAAGGGACGAATATTTTAACGGGTATTGGCGGCGGCAATTATGAAATTACTTTAAAAACTATAACTATGCCGGCGGAAGAAAAGCCGGCTCAGCCAAAGCCCGCGCCGACCTTGCCTTCTTCCGCGGAAGAAAAACAGGAGCCGGCGGAAGTTATCGGCAAGCCCGAAATAACTTCGCCGACCCACCCGGACCAAGCCGCTTGGTATAATAATAATGATGTTAAATTCAACTGGGAACTGCCTTACGGGATAACCGGAGTAAGCGTGTTGTTAAATGACAAGCCGGACTCTAATCCAGGGCCGGTTTCCGATGGTTTGTTTTCAACCAAAGAATATCAGGATGTTGAAGACGGGATCCGGTATCTGCATTTAAAGCTTAGGAATAAACAGGGGTGGGGAGACATTGAACATTTTAAAATTCAAATAGACACCACGCCGCCTTTGCCGTTTAAAATAAATATTGACACAAAAAAAAGCGCGGCTTTGCCTGTTCTTTATTTTAAAACTACGGATGCTGTCTCGGGTATTGATAGATATGAAATAAAAATAAGCAATTTGAATGGTAAAAATTTTACAGTTGAAGCTGAAGCTGTTTCTTTTGAATTGCCGCCCTTGCCTCCGGATGAACATACGGCTATTGTTAAAGCGATTGACAAAGCCGGCAATGAAACCATAGCATATACGGATTTCACCATTGAGCCGATAAAAGCGCCTGCCGTAAAAATTCCCGCGGCGGAAAGCTATCCGCGAGAGCCGGGGATTTCCAAAGCCGTCGCGCCGATTTTCATAAAAATCGGCTCTTGGGAATTTGATTATTTTACTATTTTTGTTATTTTGCTGATTTTTACCATTTTAGTTATTTCTTTTTTGGCATTCTGGGCCGGGCTGATGAGAAACAAGCTGAAAAAAGAAACAGACGAAGCCGAGCAAATATTGCACAAAAGTTTAATTGAATTTAAAAAATCATTTGAAGAAAATTTGGATTCTTTAATTGAGTTTGAAAAAGAAACAGGGCGCGCGAAAGAAAAGGCGGCGGCGAGAGAATCTTTAAAAAGAAAAATTGATTTTATGGAAAATAAAGTGTTAAAGGAAATCAAAGATATTGAGGATTTGTTAAAATGAGAGCATTGAACAATTCACTTCTGTCATTCCCGCCCGCTTCGCCGGAGCTTCAGCGAGGCGAGCGAAAGCGGGAATCCAGATTTTACTCGCTTAACCCCTGGATTCCCGCTTTCGCGGGAATGACAACGGAGGAGGTAAATTTAATTATTCAACAGTCTAAAATAATATAAAAATATGTTTGATCAAATCATCAATAATTATCCTTGCCTGAAAATTGAATTTTTAGGCAACGCGATTTCAAGCTGGATTATCGCTTTCGCGGCATTTTTGCTGATAATCGCGGCGCAAAAATTTATTGATTACGGCGCGAAAAAGATTATCAAAAAAAGAGAAAAGTGCGAAGGAGATAACGGGGAAATTATAAAATTATTGAGCGTGATAGCTAAAATATTATTATGGGCTGTTGCTGTTTTATTCATTTTATCAAACCTGGGCTATAACGTAACATCTTTAATCGCCGGCTTGGGCATCGGCGGCATAGCCGTGGCTTTTGCTTTGCAGAATATTTTGGGCGATATTTTCAGTTCGTTTTCAATTTATTTTGATAAGCCGTTTAAGCCGGGCGATTTTATTATTGTAAGCGGCCATATGGGAGTTGTCAAGAAAATCGGAATCAAATCAACCAGAATTCAAACTTTGCAAGGCGAAGAATTGATTATGTCTAACAGCGAACTGACAAAAGCCAGCGTGCAGAATTTCGGCCTTATGCGCCGCCGCCGCATTGTTTTCAATGTCGGAGTTATTTATGATACGCCGGCGGAAAAGCTCAAAAGAATTCCGGATATGATCAGGAAAATCATTGAAGCGCAAGCCGAAACCGAAGTTGACCGCGTCCATTTTAAATCATTTGGCGATTCAAGTTTGATATATGAAATTGTTTATTATGTTGAAAGCGGAGAATATAACAGATATATGGATATTCAGCAGGCGATTAATTTGGCTATCGTTGACAAGTTTGAAGAAGAAAAAATCGTGATTGCTTATCCGACGCGGACGGTTTATGTTAAGAAGGAATAAATATTTTTGAATTATAAAACGGCTAAAAATACTGCTTTGTCATTCCCGCGAAAGCGGGAATCCAGGGGTTCAGCGAATAAAATCTGGATTCCCGCTTTCGCGGGAATGACAGTAAATTGGTGTTTCGTAATTCAAAATAATAAAGTGTTATTAAAAAATGGAGGCATAAGCCCCTTTTTTGTTGGTTTTTTTATTTATCTTTGCTATAATTAATTTATGATTAAAGTAAAAAAACACGGAGTTATTCTCCGACCGACAGCGCGGGATTTTGAAAACAAGTCCGTTTTTAACCCGGGCGTTTTTCAGGACGGCGAAAATGTCCATATAATTTACCGCGGGCTTAATGAACGATTTATTTCCTCGCTCGGCTACGCGAAATTAAAAGGGCCGCTTAAAGTGGTTGAAAGATGGAAAGAGCCGTTTTTAGCGCCGAAGCATAAATATGAAAGCCATGGCGTGGAAGACGCGAGAATCGTAAAAATAAAAGGCATATTTTATATGACCTATGTTGTCCATGACGGCAAGAACGCTTTAATCGCTTATTCCTGCGGTAAAGATTTGTTTCATCTGAAAAGAGGGGGAATTATCAGCCCGCAAATGAGCTACGACGCTGTCGGCCGGCTGTTTAAATATTCAAAATTGAAGGATGATTATTATTTTTTTAAATCATACTATAAAGATATGGTGGCGCGCGACGTGCTTTTATGGGATAAAGACGGAATGTTGTTTCCCGACAAAATAAAAAGGAAATTCGTTTTAATGCATAGAATTCTGCCTGATATTCAAATAATTTATTTTGATAAATTCAGCCGGCTTAAAGAGGTTGATTATTGGAAAGAAAAAATCAAAAAGCTGTCAAAAAACGTTATTCTGGAAGGGAAGTATGGCTTTGAAGCGAGAAATGTCGGCGGCGGCTGTCCTCCCGTTAAAACCGATTTGGGCTGGCTGTTGATTTATCACGGCGTTGAGCCGATGAATAAAGGAAGAATTTACCATGCCGGCGCGGCTCTGCTTGATTTAAAAGATCCGACAAAAACCATCGCCCGCCTGCCCTATCCTCTGTTTTCGCCCGCGAGAAAATGGGAAAAACAGGGCCATGTCCATAATGTGGTTTTTCCCACAGGCACCGCGATTTTCGGCAGTAAGCTTTATATTTATTATGGCGCTTCCGATAAATATGTCGCCGTTGCCAGCGTAAGCTTGAAAGGGCTGTTGAGGGAATTGATGAGGAATAGGGTTAAGCAATAAAAAGCAATATGACTAAATCAAAATCTCCTTGCATATTATATGTCGGCACTTATCCGCCCAGGGAATGCGGCATCGCCACATTTACCAAGGATTTGACCGACGCCATTGACAAGGAATTCAGCCCGGGCGTGAAAGGCAGAATTTTAGCCATTAACGATAACGGCACCTCAATTTATAATTATCCCAGGAAGGTGATGCTGCAAATCAATGAAACAAACATTGAGGATTATTTGAATATCGCCAATGAAATCAACAGGTTAAACCAGATAAAGCTGGTTAATATCCAGCACGAGTACGGAATTTTCGGCGGCGACTGGGGCAATTATTTGCTGCCCTTTTTGGAGCTGCTGAAAAAGCCGGTAGTTATCACAATGCATACGGTACTGCCCCGCCCGCAAGAAAAATTAAAGAAATTGACACAAAGCATTATCAATAGATCGGCCGCCGTTGTGGTAATGACAAAATCGGCCACACGCTTGCTTGAAAATTCATACGGCATCAGCAAATCAAAAATTTTCATTATTCCGCACGGCGTGCACAATATCACTTTTCCATCAAAGTTCAAAGCCAAAAAGAAACTGAATTTATCCGACAAGTTTGTTTTATCAACTTTCGGCATGCTTAACAGGGATAAAGGCATTGAATACGCGATTGAGGCCTTGCCTGAAATAATCAAGGAATTTCCCAATGTTTTGTATTTAATTCTTGGCGCCACCCACCCGGTTGTTCTAAAGCAGGAAGGCGAAAGATACAGGAACAAACTGAAAAAGTTGGTTATGAAATTAGGCCTTAAAGATTATGTTAAATTTTATAATAAATATTTATCCGTGCCTGAATTGATTGAATATCTTAAAGCGACCGATATTTATGTTTCTCCCACGTTAAACCCCAGGCAGTCGGTAAGCGGCACGGTTTCTTACGCTTTGTCCTGCGCCTGCCCGATTATCGCCACGGCCAACCAATACGCCAAAGACGTGATAGAACCGGGCCACCGCGGTTATTTGACCGGCTTCAGGGACGCGAAAGCCATTGAAAAAGCGCTGTTTGATTTATTGCGGGATAAAGCGGCCAGAAAAGAAATGGGCAAAAACGCTTATTTTTATTCGCGCCACATGACTTTTCAGAATGTCGCCCTTTCATATTTTAATCTTTTTAACGATTTGGCCAAAATCGTGCCGAGAGAGAAAGGCAAGCCGCCGATTATTAATTTAGATCACATCAAAACTTTAACGGATAAATTCGGCATAATCCAATTCGCGACGCATACCAAGCCGGATCCCCATTCCGGCTATTGCTTAGACGACAACGCGCGCGCTTTGCTTGGCTGCGCCATGTATTATAAGTTAAATCCAAGCAAGAGCGTTTTGAATCTAATTAATATTTATTTTAATTTTATAAAATTTTCCCAAAAGCCCAACGGCGAATTTCATCCATTTGTTAATTATAATAAGACATTTAACAGCGATGAAGGCGAAAGCGAAGATTCGTTCGGCCGCGCCATCTGGACATTGGGATATGCCGCGAGCAGGGAGCATCTGCCCGATGATCTTAGAAAAAAAGCCGCGAAGATTTTTAATAAGGCGGTAAAATCGGCGCCAAATCTTAAATCTTCGCGCGCGATCGCTTTTGTTCTTCTGGGCTTATGTCTGGCCGAAGAAAAGGAAAGCGACGCCGGAAGATTGCTCTTGATAAAAAAGCTGGCTGATAAATTGGCAAAAGGTTATTTAAAACAAATAGGAGAAGATCCTAAAAAAAATTGGCATTGGTTTGAGAATTGCTTGACTTATTCCAATTATAAATTGCCGGAAGCGCTTCTGCGCGCTTATCAAATTACAAAAAACAAGGAATATTTGCCCGTGGCCGAGAACTCGTTAAAATTTTTAATGAAAATTTCTTTTGAAAAGGGTTATTTTTCGCCAATCGGCCAAGACGGCTGGTTTTTCCGCAACGGCAAAAGATCATATTTTGACCAGCAGCCGGAAGATACCGCTTCGGCGGTTGAGGCCTTGTTAGCCGCCTATCAAATAACAAAGAAAAAAGATTATTTAAATAAGGCGAAGTTGTCTTTTGAATGGTTTTTAGGCAAAAATCATCTAAACCAAATGATTTACGACGAAGCCACCGGCGGCTGTTACGACGGGCTGGGCAAGTATTCAATAAATTTTAACCAAGGGGCGGAATCAACCATATCTTATTTTTTAGCGAGATTAGTGATGGATGATGTTAAATAAAATTAAAATATATGGACTTAACAAAACAAGCTTATCAAAAAGCAATAGACGTTTTAAAACATTGCGCAAAACCCGCGGGCTTCTACGCTTCCGGCCTGCCCGGGGGATACGAGGCGGTCTGGGCGCGCGATTCAATGACAACTTCTTTGGGGGCCGTAATGCTTGGCAATGATTTTAAAAAAACAATCGCTAAAAGCATTGCGTTGCTTGCTAAAAATCAAGGGGAGATGGGGCAGATTCCCAATTGCGTCGGCTCTTACAATACTGACCGCGAGTCCGATGTTACCTATAACAGCGTTGATTCCTCGCTTTGGTTTATCATCGGCAATTTTATTTACGCTCGGCAATACAATGACGCGAGCTTATTGAAAAAATACGGCGGGAATATTGCCGCCGCCTTGTATTGGCTGCGCGCTCAGGACCCCGATAATGTCGGCTTGATCGCCCAGCAGCCGACCAACGACTGGCAAGACGCTTTCCCCCATAAATACGGCTATACTATTCATATCCACGCTTTGTATTATGCCGTTTTAAAAATGATAGGCGATAATAAAAGAGCGGAAGAAGTTAAAAAAATTATCAACGGCGAAAAAAGAAAATACTGCTCTCTTTATGATTCTAGGATGGGCTATTATTACCCTTGGGCGTGGAAAAGCCATGATGCTATTCGCGAACATGAAGAATGGTTTGACGCCGCCGGCAATCTGCTTGCCGTTATTACCGGATTGGCGCCGTCCGCAATCGCGAAAAAAATATTAAATCATATTGAGAAGCAAAAAATAAACAGGCCGTATCCCTGCAAAGCGATCTGGCCGCCTATTAAAAAAGGCGATAAGGAATGGCGCGATTATTTCGCGCTCTGCGACGCGCGCGAGCCGTTTCATTATTTAAACGGCGGCGTCTGGCCGTTTATCGGCGGACTTTACATTGCCGCTTTGGTTAAGATGAAGCAATTTAAAAAAGCCCAAGCGGAACTTGAGCTTTTGGCAAAGGCCAATTCGCGAATAATTAAAAATCCTTCTTCGCCCGATTATATTATTTCCTCTTTAGAGAAAAAAAGAATTTCCGGAGACGAGCTGAAAAAAATGCGGCAAAAGGAGTTTAACGAGTGGTTAGACGGCAAAACCGGCGAGCCAATGGGCGAGCCGTATCAGGCCTGGAGCGCCGGGATGTATATTTACGCTTATGAGTGCGTGAAGAGAAAGAGAGCTTTGTTTTTTTAATATCCCCCTCCTCTTGTTTAAGAGGAGGGTTGGGGTGGAGTTAAAGCGTTTTTCAACTCCTCCCTTGCCCTCCTCTAATCTTAGAGGAGGGGACGAAATAACGCCTGCCTTTAATTCCCTCCTCTTGTTTAAGAGGAGGGTTGGGGTGGAGTAGCTCCCTCCTCTTGTTTAAGAGGAGGGTTGGGGTGG
>JAUYAT010000030.1 GCA_030693295.1 bacterium | reverse complement strand
TCGCCGGTAAATGCCGCTTTAGAAGAAGGCAAAAATCCTTTGGACAACCTGCAGGTTACAATACCCGGGCTTAAAGATTTAGCCGCAAAACATCCCGCGGTCTGCAACGAAGAGCAATGCTCCATCCCATGGATCGGGGTCTATATAGTAAGTATTTTCAATTACGGCATCGGCGTTGTGGGAATTTTAGCCGCAATTGTCCTGATGTTCGGCGGCGTTATATGGATTATGGCCGGAGGCAGCGCGGAAAAAATAGGCGAAGCCAAAAAATGGATCGGCGCTTCGTTAGCCGGGCTGATCATCGCACTTAGCTCATATATGATTCTTTACCAAATAAACCCTGATCTGACGGTGTTTAAACCGCTCCGTATAAGCGTAGTTAAAAAAGATATTTCTGATCAAGATATTGTGTTTTATAGCGGAGGCGGTGAAAAAGGCGGCTATATTCCCACTAATGCCAGTATACGCGATCAATACGACGCCGAATTACTAAATGCGGCGCAAGCTTACAGTGTTGATTGCACTTTTCTTAAAGCCATTATGTTTGCCGAATCATCGGGCAATTCTCAAGCTAAAAGCTCGGCGGGAGCTGTTGGATTAATGCAACTCATGCCAAGCACTGCCAAAGATCTTGGTTATTATAATTTATACAATCCTCAAGATAATATTAATGCTGGAGCGTTATACATCAAACAGCTTCAAAAAACGGCTTGCAATAATAGCGCTTATAATAAAGATTGCGCGGTAAACGAAATAAGTTATATAATAGCCGCTTATAACGGAGGGCCGGGCGCGAATAAATCAAGCGAAATTTGTTCGGAACAAACATGGTGGGAGTGCGAAAAAAATAGCGGCTATGCGCAAACAAGAGATTATGTTAAAAAAGTCAACGCAAATTACCAATCACTAATAGAAAATGGATGGGGGTGTTAAAAAAAATAATTAAACTTATATGCAAAATAAAATTTCCAAAATCTTAATTATCGTATTTTTTTCCGTTTTCATTCTTCAGCTTGCCGGCTTGATTTTTCTATTAACGGTTCCCCAAATAAGCCAAGCCTCTGACATCCAATACGCTATAGACTTTAAGCCGCAAGTCGGCATAGACGACACTTTTCAAAAAGATACGGCTTACGCGATTCCTAAGGACACCGAAGCGATCGGCAAATACATTAAATCAATTTACAAATACGCTATCGGCGCGGTTGGAATTTTGGCCGCGGTTGTCCTGATGTTCGGCGGAATTATATGGATTACGGCCGGTGGCAGCGCCGAAAGAATCGGCGAAGCCAAGGCCTGGATTACAGCTTCGCTTACCGGCCTGATTCTGGCTTTATGCTCTTATATGATTTTATACACCGTTAACCCGCAGTTAGTGAATTTTAAAATAACTGATATAAAACAAGTAGCGGAAATAAAAAACATAGGCCGTTGTATAACTACGGCCCTGCCAGAAGACATATGTGAAGATAATGTTACAGAAGATCAATGCACGAAAAATAAAAAACTAAGTAATAGATGGCAAAAGGGGGAAACATGCCCTACAAAATGTTGCGCATGGGAGTTGTACATAAAAGCAAATATTGCATGTGCGGCTACTCCTGGTTGCATGTCAGGGGGTGAGCTTTATGTAAATTGTGAAGAAAAAAATAATTTGACCAAGGCAAATTGTGATAGCAAACCTGGAGCAACGTCATATATGAGGAATAGTACATGTGCTCGAAAATCATTCCTTTACGGAACAACGGATTATTTAATCAGTTATAGATGCGAACCAAAATAATTTGGGGTGTTGAATAATTATTAACAATAGCGCCTACAATACATAATTATGATATATTTTTTAAAAAATTTAAGGGAAAATATGATTGATTACATCAACCGCATCGCCAAAGGAGAATCATTTATCGTTTTTAAACAATCAAAACCCCTGTTTCGCATATCCCCTCTTCAGGGCGAGCAATGGGAAGAAATTATTGATTTCACCAAAATAAAAAAAGGCGGCATTAATATTAATGAAATATTGTCGCGTTTATAACGAAGAAGCGACAACACTTATAATAAATAACTATGCTCTACTTCACAAAATACGCCGAGCAAAAATTTGATATACTAAACAAACATAAGGTCTATTTTACGCGCGAACAAATTGAAGACGCGGTTAAATCGCCTGATAAAAACGGCAAAAAAAACAGGTATCTGACGGCGCGCAAAGACGAAGTTAAAGTGGTTTATCAAAAAGACGGAGATTTAATTAGAATTATTACATTTTATCCAGTTATATGATTTACGACATGGAAGCAAATATAATCTGCTGGGAAATAGCCAAAGGCGAAATTAACCACGCTCGCGAATTTGGCAATTTTATTATCCATTTGTCAGACAACAACAAACCGATTTTAATTGAAATACTTGACGCTTCAAAATTCATCGGACAATTTGATAAAATTAAAAACATCAAGAATGTCGAAGAAGCCCTGCCTGTTAATTAAATTATTTAGTTAATTTTAAAACTAAATTCAAATCAAAATAATATGCCTGCAATAAAAACATCATCTATTAAACTAAAATCCAAGCAATTATTATCTCCCGGCCATCGCGCCTGCGCCGGCTGCGGCCAGTTAATCGCCGCGCGAACGGTTGCTCAGGCGCTTGGCCCCAATGCCATTATCGCCAACGCCACCGGATGCCTTGAAGTAACTACCACGCCTTATCCTGAAAGCGCCTGGGGCATGCCGTGGATTCATTCTTTGTTTGAAAACGCCTCCGCCGTAGCGTCAGGAATATTGGCCGCACTCAAGAAACAAGGAAAAGACAAGCAAATCAAAGTCGTCGCGCAAGGCGGAGACGGCGGAACTTTTGACATCGGCTTCGGCCTGATCTCCGGAATGTGGGAAAGAGGAGAAAATATTTTATATGTCTGCTATGACAATGAGGCGTATATGAACACGGGAATTCAAGCGAGCGGAGCCACTCCTTGGGCCGCGCATACGACCACCACTCCGGCCGGCAGCCATTCCATCGGCTCCCAACAAAGAAAAAAAGACATGATTGCCATCGCCTTGGCCCATAACCTGCCCTATGTTGCGCAAACCACAGCCGGCTTTTTGGCCGATATAACCGCTAAAGTTAAAAAGGCGGCCGCGATAGAAGGCCCCGCCTATATCCAAATTCTTTCGCCTTGCGTCCCCGGTTGGGGCGTTGATCCGGCGCAAACGATAAAATTAGGCAAACTGGCCGCTCAAACAGGACTTTATCCGCTTTTGGAATATACAAACGGACAATTAACCAATGTTATGAAAGTCCCCAGCCCTCAGCCGAAAGTTGATGAATATTTAAAATCTCAAATCAGATTTAAGCACTTGTTTAAATCAGAAGAAGGAAAAAAAGAGTTGGAATATATACAAAGTTTGGCTGATGAGAATGTAAAAAAATATGGATTATAAATTTATTTATTCTTCTTGAATCCTGTTCCCGCCGGTATCGGCCTGCCGATTATAACATTCTCTTTAAGGCCTTCCAAGCGATCAATCTTGCCCGTAACAGCGGCGTCAATCAATACCTTGGCTGTTTCCTGGAAAGAAGCGGCTGACAAAAAGCTGTTAGTGGTTAAAGACGACTTTGTTATGCCTAATAAAAGCAGTTCCCCTTTTGCTTCTTTTTTGCCCCGCTTTTTACTCTCGCTGTTTGTCTTGTCAAAAACGGCTTTTTCAATTATTTCTCCGGGCAGCAAATCAGTGTCTCCGGCGTCTTGAATATAAAATCTGGAAAACATCTGCCGGGCGATTATCTCAACATGCTTATCGTTCAAGGGCTGCCCTTGCGATGAGTAAACGTATTGAATTTCTTTGATGATATATTTTTGCGTTTCCATCCTGCCGCGCAATTTATATAATTGCTGCAAATCAAAACTTCCTTCGGTAAGCTGGTCTCCGACTTTTACTTCGGCGCCGTCTTTAACCCAGATGCCATACCCTTTCGGCACGATAAATTCTTTGGTTTTTTCCGCGGGCGCCGTGATTTTAATATACTTATCTTCTATTTTAACCGCGCCGGCCCTCTTGGCTTTAACGGAATTTTTGCCGACTTTGAAAAGTTCATCGCCCTTTTTGCATATAGCGCCGTCTTTGATTAAAATTTTCGGGTCAATTTTTTTACCGGCCGGCGGCGATTCCTGTTTAAATTCCTTAATCGCTTCGGCAAAATAATATTTATCCGAATCCGTTCCCTCGTAATAAATTCTTAATATTTTAGCCTGAGAATTGTTTACCGTCACCTTGCCTGTTTCGCTTTCAATGGTCCTCTGCGCGGTTTCTATTTTAACCGTGCCGTCAGCGTCGGCGATAAAAGCCTTCCTCTTGGGCGGACGAACTTCAAATATTTCCTCCACTCTGGGCAAACCCTGGGTAATATCATCTTGCCCCGCCACGCCGCCGGTATGGAAAGTTCTCATTGTCAACTGCGTGCCCGGTTCGCCGATGGATTGAGCGGCGATAATGCCGACCGCGGTGCCTTGCTTTACCGGCTTATTATATCCCAAATCATAGCCGTAACATTTAACGCAGGTCCCTCTATGCAGTTTGCAGTTCAAAACCGACCTGATATTGGCCTCTTTAACATCTTCTTTGTTTAACTTCTCGGCGACTTCTTCGGTAATCAGCTCGCCGGCCTTAACTAAAATTTTGCCTTTGCTGTTTTTTAAATCGCCTGCCAGAAAACGCCCCGTAATTCTCTTAATTAAATCTTCTCCCATTTCTTCGCTTTCGGTCTTGGTGATTATTAAGCCCTCTTTATCTCCGCAATCATCTTCCATTATCACCATATCCTGCGCCACATCAACCAAGCGGCGGGTTAAATAGCCGGCGTTTGAGGTGCGCAAAGCCGTATCGGACAACCCTTTGCGGACGCCATGGGTCGCGATAAAATATTCCAAAACGCCGAAACCCTGCTTAAAATTTCCTTTAACCGGCAATTCAATAATTTCTCCGCTAGGCGAAGCCACAAGCCCCTTCATGCCCAAAATTTGGGTTAATTGCGCCCAGGAACCGCGCGCTCCCGATTCAATCATTGAATATACCGGGCCGTTCACGGGCAAATTGGCTTTGCAGATATCGGTTACCCGCTCTTTCACTCCGGTCCATAGCTCAATAATTTTGCTGTAACGCTCGCTGTCCGTAAGCAGGCCTTTTCTGTATTGGTCTTCAATTTCTTCGGCTTGCATGTCTGCTACACGAAGCAAATCGTCTTTTTCTTTAAGCTTAGGCAAATCATCCATGCCCCAGGAAAGTCCGCTTTTAGTGATAAAGTTAAAGCTTTGCGACTTTAATTCGTCTAAAAATTCAACGGTTCGCGCCTCTCCGTAGAAACGGAGGCAATTTTTAACAATATCTTTTAATTTGCCCTTGGCGACCACTTCATTAACATAGCGCAATCTCTCGGGCAAAATATCGTTAAAAATAACTCTGCCCGCGGTAGTTTCAATAATGCCCGCTTTTTCAAATCTAACCGCGATATTTTCATGCAATTTAATTTTATCCAAGCTGTAAGCCAGTTTAGCCTCCTCGGGCGAAGAAAAATGTTTTAACAATTTTTTATTTTTCTCGATTCCCGGAGCGGCGGACAAAACGCTCCCGCCGGTAATATAAAAAGTGCCCCAAACAATATCCTGGCTCGGCGCCACCACGGGATCTCCGGTAGCCGGCTTTAATAAATTATGGGTCGACAGCATAATGTCTCTGGCTTCGTTTTTCGCCTCTTCCGTAAGCGGCACATGAACCGCCATCTGGTCGCCGTCAAAATCGGCGTTAAAAGCGGAACAAACCAAAGGATGGACTTGTATCGCCAATCCCTCAATTAAAATCGGCTGAAAAGCCTGAATGCCCAATCTGTGCAAGGTCGGCGCGCGATTAAGCATAACGTAAGCGTTTTTGATAATGTTTTCCAATATATCCCATACCTCTTCGCGCCCAACCTCTATTAAGCGGGAGGCGCTGCGAACATTATGGACAATTTCTTTTTTGATTAGCTGGCTGATGATAAACGGCTTGAATAATTCCAAAGCCATCCGTTTCGGCAAGCCGCATTGGTTTAATTTTAAGTTGGGGTTGACCACTATCACGCTTCTGCCGGAATAATCTATTCTTTTGCCTAATAAATTCTGCCTGAAACGGCCTTGTTTGCCTTTAAGCGAATCCGCCAAAGACTTGAGCATTCTTTTTTGTCCGGTTGAAGCGACAACCGTTTTGCCGTGCCTGATTGAATTGTCTATTAAAGCGTCAACGGCCTCCTGCAGCATTCTTTTTTCGTTGCGGCAAATCACTTCCGGGGCGTTTAAATCAATCAGTTGCTTAAGCCGATTATTGCGGTTGATAATTCTTCTGTATAAATCGTTAAGGTCGGAGGTCGCGAAGCGGCCGCCGTCCAGCGGAACCATGGGGCGCAAATCCGGAGGAATAACCGGCACAACGGTCAATACCATGCACTCGGGCCTGATATTATTGGCTTTTAAATTCTTTAATAATTTAAGCCGGCGGATAATTTTTTCTTTCTTGGAATCAATCGCGCTAATCAATTCTTTTTCCAATATATTAATCAGCTTATCCAAATCAATGTGCTCAAGCAGTTTCCTGACCGCTTCGGCGCCTATTCCTGCTGAAAAAATATGGCCGTATTTCAAGCTTAGATTTTGGTAAACGCTTTCCGAAATGATGGTAAGCGGCTTTAATTCTTTTAATTCTTTCTGCGCTTGCGCGTAGGCTTTTTCCAGATTATTTAATTTTTCTTCTTTTATTTTCAGCAAAGATTCTATCTCTTGTCCGACTATATCTTCGGCTTCCGCGCCGGTTTTTCCTTCTTTCAAAAATTTGCTTTTCCGGCTTTTTATTTCAGCGGTTCTTTTATTAAAATCGGATTCAAGCGATTTCTTTTTATTTTTATATTCATGATTAATCTGTTCAATCGTGGCCTGGCGCAGATCTTCGTTAACATCGGAAATAATGAAACTGGCGAAATAAACCACTTTTTCCAGCGCCTGGATGGACAAATCCAAAATCAAGCCGATTTTAGAGGATATTCCCCTAAGGAACCAGATATGCGTTACCGGGGACTGAAGAGAAATATGCCCCATCCGTTCGCGCCGCACTATGCTGCGGGTCACTTCAACGCCGCATTTATCGCAAATAACGCCTTTGTAGCGGATCTTTTTATATTTGCCGCAATAACATTCCCAATCTTTTGACGGGCCGAAAATGCGCTCGCAAAAAAGCCCGTCTTTTTCCGGCTTTTGGGTCCTGTAATTGATTGTTTCCGGCTTTGTCACTTCGCCGCGGGACCACATTAGTATCTTTTCCGGAGAAGCCAGCCTCAATCTGATTGCCTCAAAATCGGTTGTTTTTATTGGATCAAGCATAATATATCATGAAACATGGAACATAAAACATGGAACATTAGTTTTTTCAAGTTTTAAGTTTCAAGTTTTAAGTTTCAAATTATTTTTTTACTTCTTCTCCCCCTCGCCCTGCTCTTCCAAATCAACCGGCTTGTCGTATTTATCAAGCAACTCCACGTCAAGGCATAAGCCCTTTATTTCCCTGACCAAAACATTGAATGATTCCGGCACATTTAATTTTTTTATCTGCTCGCCTTTGATAATTGACTCATAGGCTTTGCTTCTGCCCGGAACATCGTCTGATTTAATCGTTAAAATTTCCTGCAAAGTATGGGCCGCGCCGTAAGCTTCCAATGCCCAGACTTCCATCTCGCCGAAGCGCTGTCCGCCGAACTGGGCCTTTCCTCCCAGAGGCTGCTGGGTGATCAAGGAATACGGCCCGATTGAACGTTGATGAATTTTATCCTCAACCATGTGGTTTAATTTCAGCATATATTTATAGCCAACCGTCACTTTGTTGTCAAATCGCTCGCCTGTCTTGCCATCATACATCGCGACCTTGCCGTCTTCCGGCAGCCCAGCCGCTTTTAACTCTCCTCTAACCTGCTCTTCGGAAATGCCGTTTAGGGCCAGCACCGCGACCCTGTAGCCCAATTTCTTGGCGGCAAAGCCCAAATGAGTTTCAAGCAATTGGCCTAAATTCATGCGCGAAACAACGCCCAAAGGCGATAAAATTATATCAACCGGCGTGCCGTCTTCCAGATACGGCATATCCTCAATCGGAACAATCTTGGAAACCACTCCTTTGTTGCCGTGGCGGCCCGCCATCTTATCGCCGGCTTGAATCTTCCTTAAATTAGCCACCGTAACCTGGATTGACTGAATAATCCCCGCCGACAATTTATCCCCTTCTTCCCGGGCGAACACCTTGACGTCAATCACTTTGCCGTGCTCCCCGTGCTCTAAATAAAGAGAGGAGTCGCGCACATCCTTGGCCTTTTCTCCGAAAATGGCCCTTAACAGCTTTTCCTCGGCTGATAATTCAGTTTCGCCTTTGGGTGTGATTTTGCCGACTAAAATATCGCCGCTGGACACTTCCGCGCCAACGCGCACAATGCCGCGTTCATCCAAGTCTTTTAATTTCTCTTCGGCAATGTTGGGAATATCGTTAGTCATCAATTCAGGGCCTAATTTTGTGTCGCGCACGTCTATCGTATAATTTTCTATATGAATTGACGAATAAACGTCTTCTTTGACCAAACGCTCGGAAATTATTATCGCGTCTTCAAAGTTAAAGCCGTGCCAAGTCATAAACGCCACTAAAACATTGCGCCCTAAAGACAGCTCGCCTTTATCAATAGCCGAACTGTCGGTAAGCACATCGCCTTTCTTTATTTTGTCTCCCTTATTTATAATCGGACGCTGGTTAATGCAGGTTGACGCGTTGGAACGCAAAAATTTATTCAACTGATATTTTTTAATCTTACCGCCGCTGTCTTTGATTTCAATGGAACAGCCGTCAACTTTTGTTATTTCCCCGTTATCATCGGCAATAATAATGTGGCCTGAATCGCGCGCCGCCCTTTCTTCTATGCCGGTGCCGACAATCGGCGCCTCGGCCGTGATTAAAGGCACCGCCTGGCGCTGCATATTCGTCCCCATCAAAGCTCTGATGCCGTCGTCATGCTCCAAAAAAGGAATTAAAGAAGTCGCCACTGAAACAATCTGATTGGCGGCCACGCCGACAAAATCAATATTGCTTACTTCTTCAATGGACGGAGAGCCGTATTTTCTTACGCCGATCTTATCAACTAAAAAATATCCGTTTTTGTCAATCGGAGTGGTAAAATCGGTGGTAATGCATTTTTCTTCTTCAAAAGCGTCAAGATAAACTATTTCATCGGTAACTCTTGGCTTATTTTTAGCATCGCGTGAAACCTTTCTATAGGGCGCTTCAATAAAGCCGTAGCTGTTTAATTTAGCATAACTGGCTAAATGCCCCACCAAGCCGATGTTGGGGCCTTCGGGAGTGGCAATCGGGCAAATGCGGCTGTAATGGGTAGTGTGCACATCGCGTACCTCAAATCCCGCTCTCTCGCGGGTTAGCCCGCCCGGCCCCATGGCCGACAATCTTCGCTTATGTTCAAGTTCCGCCAAAGGATTTGTCTGGTCCATAAATTGAGACAGCTGGGACGACATAAAGAATTCCTTAACCACGCTTATGACCGGACGCGCGTTTATGAGCTTATTGGGGGTTAGCGTGTCAATGTCCATAATACTCATCCTGTCCCTGATAATTCTTTCCATGCGGGCCAGCCCGACTCTGAATTTATTTTGGATTAATTCGCCGATAGCCCTTACCCGGCGGTTGCCGAGATGGTCAATATCGTCTTCTTTGCCCTGAGTAATATTTAATCGGATTATCTCCTTAATTATCGCGATTAAGTCTTCGCGCCTTAATACGCGGGTTTCTTTGTTGTTTGGGATGTCAAAACCGAATCTTTTGTTCAGTTTATAGCGGCCGACTCTGTCAAAATCATAACGGTCAAACCTGAAAAACATTGAATGTATTAATTGGCGGGCATTGTCGGTTGTGGCTAAATCGCCCGGCCTGATTCTTTTATAAACTTCTCTTAGGCCCTCGGCTTCATTTTTAGCCGCGTCCTTGCTTATTGTTGAATCAATATAACTCGCCTCCCCGCCGTCAGCGTCTTTTCCGCCCAAGGCGGATCCGCCTCGGGCGGAAAAAAGTTCCTTGATTTCTTCATCGCTGCCATAGCCGAAGGCGCGCAAAAGCGAAGTAATGGCTACTTTTCTTTTGCGGTCAACCCTTACCCAGATAACATTATTAATATCAGTTTCAATTTCAAGCCAAGCGCCCCGATTCGGTATCACCTTCGCCCCGTAATATTTTCTTCCGCGGATATTCTCGGAAGTAAAAATAACTCCGGCGCTGCGAATCAGCTGTGAAACAACAACTCTTTCAATTCCATTGATAATAAAAGTCCCATTTTTTGTCATTAAGGGAAAATCCCCCAAAAAAACCTCTTGGTTTAACGACTGATTTGTTTTTTTATTGACTAACCTGGCTTTAATCCGCAAAGGCGCCTCGTAAGTAATATTCTTGGCCTTGCTTTCAACTTCGTTAAATTTGGGCTCGTCTAAATAATAATCCTCCAAATACAGCTCCAAATCGCGGCCGATGAAATCCGAGATGGGAGAAATTTCATCAAACAAATCAACCAATCCCTCTTCTAAAAACCACTTGTAAGAATTTTTTTGAATTTCTATCAAATCGGGCAAAGCCGCGGCTGAACCGCTTTGAATGAAATATTTTCTTTGTAGCATATTTGTTTCTGCCATAAAGATAAAAAATTATTTGCAACAAAAAATTCTCAATACCCCTTGAAGATTGAGTTTGTTGTTTGCTGTTTAATTAAGAAAGCTTGCTTGTCTGGTTGAAGGGACAAGAGCAGATATGATAATATCCACTGGTATTTTTAAATTAATATTATTGAAAATTAAAAAGCATGGGATGGATATACGAATATTTTTAAAAAATAAAAAAACGGGCTTATCCGCGCGCGCAAAAAATGCGAAATCTTCCGTTTCTTGATTTGATTTTATTAATCACAATTAATTAATTTATCTTTGAATTTCTATGATTTTTAAGGTTCTTTTATCCTAACAAATAATAAAAGAAATGTCAAGGAAATTTAATGCATATTTTTTATAATACGGCAAATTTGTTATTTTTTCTCTAATTTTAGATAAAAAATATTGAAATACTATTTAACGCGCGGCGGCAATTTAATAATTTATCCACAGCTATTGTCTTGAAACCTCCGCCACAGTCTTTCCGCAATACCGTGGAGAATCTATGGCATAGCCCCTCTCCTTGTCATTCCCGCGAAAGCGGGAATCCAGGATATAGCGGCAGAAAAAATTAATTTACCTCACCGACATCTATTTTTCTAATATCGCTATTGGTAATGCCAAGCCCTAATTCTCTCATCACCCTAAACGCGTCAGCCGGCCTATTTAGATTTAAAACGTTTATTTTTGGGCTTTGGCAAAAAATTTTCTCCAGTTATCACGCTTTTCCCGATTTTTTCTTCCAGGGCAACTCTCGCGTCTTTCGCGATTTTACCGCCTTTCTTCGCCGGAATTTTATTTTCTTCCAATCCTTTTGTCCGCTCTGTTTCAGCAATTTGGCGGGTGGAAAGCTCG
>JAUYAT010000023.1 GCA_030693295.1 bacterium | reverse complement strand
ACACGCGCCCCGTATCAAATATGATTCTCGTCTATATAACAAATTGTCTTCCATATTATTATCCGCGTTATATCCGCGTAGTGTCCGCGTTATATCCGCGGTTTATCGGGCGCATCTAAACCCTATCGTTGAACTCGCCGTCGCCGGGCTGTTGCTTAAGTCCAAATTACCTAAAAATCGTTCCGTCCTTAAAAATGGCATTATCATTTATAATCGTAGTTGAATAATACTTATCTCCGTATTCAACCGTTATGTCTGATAAAATCGGCGCTAACGCTCCGTCCGAAGTTAAAACGGCGCGATACTGCAACCAGCGGTCGGACGCGCCGTCGTTATGCGAAAGATTAATCGCGTTCAAGCCGTCCGCGTTATAATAATAAGAATCCGCTCCCATTACACCGAGCCAGCCGGTCCAAGTTCCGGGCGAGCCGTCCGCGTCCGGCGCGGTTCGCAGCTGAAATTTTACATCGGCGCCAGCCGGAACAGTTTCGCTCCAATATATTTTGCGGACGGCATTGGCCGCGCTCCCCGTATCATAAGGCGAGGAAATCAGTTCGCCGGAAGCGGCGTAACGGGCATAGCCCAAAGTTATATCGCCTAACTCGGGACTGATGTAGCCGGTGGTAGTGCCGTAAACGGCCGTCAATTCAGCCCGATATTGGACATAGCGATTGCCGTCGGTTACGCACGGAGAAGCGGAAATATCTTCCCCGCTTACCGCCTCGGCGCAGTCAGCCCAAGCGGACGCTCCGCCCATGCCGGAATCCGCGGCTGTGCGGATTTTTATGGAAATCGTTGATGTGGCCGAGGTTGTCGCTGTCCAGCTTAAAGTATTAAAATATAAATTCGGCAATTCTTCGGCCGGCGAAATGTATGTTCCAATATAATTTTTAACATAAAAATCATTCCAAACAACATAAGCGCCGTTGGGGTTGGTTATCGTAATCTCGGCCGGTCCGCCGAACAGGAGTGAAGTCTTCAGATTAATGGATGCGCTGTTTGATGTTACTTCCCTGTCGGCGATATCAAAACTTGAACCGCCGCTTTCCACCGATACGGAAGCGCCATTAACAAAGCCCGAGCCGCTTAAAATTACGCTTACCGTCCCGCTGGCATTGCTCCAAACATAGCCGGGGCTGACGCTCGTAATCAGCGGGATGTCGGCGGTAAAATCAAGGGTAATATCGGATAAAACAGGATAATCAACCCCGCCGGAATCAAGAATAACGCGGTACTCTATATAGCGCTCGCCCGCGCCGTCCGACAATGCGGAAGGAATGCCCTCGCCTCCGTCCGGGTCTGTAAAAAAATCATAAGCCGTGCCGTCCGGCCCGAGCCAGCCGGTCCAGTTCGCTCCGTCCGCCGACGACCGCAGTTGGATTAAAACATCGGTTCCGGCCGGCCGCGTCTCGTGCCAATGAACCGAGCTTAAAACCGTATCATCGGCCAAGGTGTCATAAGGCGAGGAAACTAAAATACCGGCTGCTTTGTATTTAATCGTCATGTCATACAGCTCCGGCGAAACATATTCCGTTGTCGTGGCGTAATCGCTGGTTAATAAAGCGTAATATTGGACATAACGATCGCCGTCCGTTACGCAACCGTTCGCGGAAATATCTTCGCCATTCGCTACAGCCGAACAAGAATCCCAAGCCGGCGCCGAAACCATATCCGAAGTCGTGGCCGTGCGGACTTTTATTTCAATGGTGGAACTGGCCGAAGTGGACGCTGTCCAGCTCATCTCGCCCCAAACAACGCCGATCCCGATGTCGCGGACTTGCGATTCAATCGTGCCGGTCGCGGTCGCGGCTTGAGACTCGCCGGCGAAAGCCGCGATGCCGATGAATATGAATATGGCTGTTATTATAAATTTTATACGCATAAATACTTTTAAGATTTATTATGATAAATAATCTTATAAATCTCCGCTTTTTAACATGGCCTCTTTTTTAAAATATCATATTCAATATACACGTAATTCCAAAAATAAACCGAAAAACTTTTAAACAATTTCCGCCGCAATTTTTTCGTTTTATAATGTTTCATCAGCCCGAGATATGAATTCGCGCAGGCAATAATTTCTTTAACTTGTTCTTTGCTGATTTTATTATTCATAGCCGCTAACAACTCATTCCATTTCCGTATTTTCGCGTAAAAATTTCCCTTGGTTCTATTGGCGATGTATATCCGATATGGCTTAATAACCGCGCCTAAAAATTTAACGCCTTTGGAAAAATGCTGGAGATATATTTTTTTCTCATGCAAATTAAGGCCGAGCTTCTCAAATAAGTATCGGCGTATTTCCGGAATTATTGATTTTAAAAACTCCTTATCTCTATGCATGATAATAATATCATCAACATAACGCCCGTAATACCGGCATTTCAGCCGTCCTTTGATAAAATGGTCAAAATCATTTAAATACACATTGCCGAAGAGCTGGGAAGTTAAGTTGCCGATGGGCAAACCTTTATTCGGCGCCGCAAAAAACAGAGATTTGGATTTCGGCAGACCTGCCCAATCGCTTTTTTTGCCGTTGATCCGGCAATTTTTAGCCGGGTCATAAAAAATCGTTTTTTTAATCAAATTAATGAGCAAGCAGGGCGGAAGTTCTCTCTCTAAGACCTTAAGACCTTCAACTTTATTATACAATATTTCGCGGTCAATGGACATAAAATAACCCTTAATATCAAGTTTTAAAATATAGCAATCTTTTTTATAATTTTCCGAACAGGAACGGATAAAATGATTTATCCGCTTAATGCCGTATAAAGTTCCTTTGCCGATCCGGCAGCTATAACAGTCATTTATAAAACGCGGATCAAGCATCGGATTGATATAATTGTATATCAAATGGTGGACAATCCGATCGCGGAATGAGGCCGCGAAAATTTCCCGTTTTACCGGTTGTTCGATTATGAAGCAGACACTGGCGCCGGGCGAGTAGCGGCCGCTCCAAATTTCATCTGCCAATTCAAACAAATTTCTTTCATAATTAATTTCAAAATCAAGCGAGCTCGGCTTATTGCGCTTATTTTTGCGCGCGTCATAGTAAGCTTGAAATAAATCTTGCTTGAATTGATTATATTCGGTATTCATAAAATTTAATTCACTTATTATTAGAGTCCCGATCTCCGCGAAGCGGTCGGACAGCTTGCGAAGCTGTCCGACCGCTTATTTAAACCAGTCCTTGAGACAGCGCGCCGAAAAGCCGTTCGTCTGATTGTTGGTGTTGCGGTTCACGCGAGCCTCCGTAGAATTCAGATTCCGGTTCCACGCATTGGAGCCTGAAATGGAAGACGACCAAAAGTTTGCGTTAGACGACAAATTATTGAACGAGCCGGTGTTGTTGCGGTTGCCGGCTAAAAGGGCGCCGCTAAAATAATCGCTTAATTCTTCTAATACTCTTAAGCAGAATATTAGAATTTTATTCCTGATTTTGGAAAACCAGAGGATTATTGGATTGGAAAATGGCTCGCTTATTTCAGCCGTAACTGAAATAATTCCGGCCGATTCCCGATAAAATTTCGGGGGTTCAAAACTCTTTTATTTTTATTTACCCCGTTAAATAGCGATACAGATTTAACGGGGTTTACTTGAATTTTGCCAACCTGCCGTTTGCTTTGACACCGATTCTATAAGCTCATTTATCTGAATTAACTTTTTAGTTCCTATCTGTTTTAAATCTCTGAGCAATCTGATATACAATCTAATCACTTCAAGATTTTCTCTCGCTTTTTGAATAATATCCTTCTTCGCCTCGGCGCTGTTTGCTCTATAGATATTCAATATCATTTCTGTAGTAACTTTTTTTAAATCCTCCCCGATTGTATATTTATATTCTCTGGAAAAATCTTTCGTCATCAAAAAAATCACAAGCAATAAATCATAACTGGTTTTATAAATCGGCAAATGATAATATAACGCCATAAATTCACCCTGTTAAATAGTAAAATTGTCAAATTGTCAAATTGTCAATCCTTGAGACAGCGCGCCGAAAAGCCGTACGTCTGACTGTAGGTGGCGCGGATCACGCGAGCCTCCGTAGAAATCAGAAACCGGTACCACGCATAGGAGCCTGAAATGGAAGACGACCAAAAGCTTGCGTAAGACGACAAATTACTGAACGAGCCGGTGGAGTAGCGGTTGCCGGCTAAAAGGGCCTGGAAACCGCTTGAGCCGCCGCTTTTCAGCTTGGATCCGGCAAAAGCGCAATCCCAAGCGCCGCTGCGGCTGGCGCTGCAGGTTTGGCCGGCGTCCGTTAAATAATTTTCCAGCTCGTACTGCTCGGCATCTGTTGGAATATGCCAGCCGGACGGGCAGATGCCTTGTGTTCCGGCGGTTTCAATATAGCCCATCATCTCATCCCAATCATACAATCCGCCGTAAGTCGCGCAATTGGCTTCAACATTGGAATAGCAGTATTTTTCAATAATGCCGTTATTCGTAACATCCGAATGGCTAACGCCGGTATTGACCGACGCGACATAAGTTCCGACATTCAAATTCTCGGCCATCCAGCACTGCTCGCCGATGATAACCGTATCGTATTCCTGTGTTTCGTAAGTAAACGTTTCACAAACGGCGCAAACATTCGTTCCCTGGCAATAGCCGGAAAGGCACTCGGCCCCGGCCGAGCAGGCAACGCCGGCCGGTTTTAAGAGAACGACCTTGCCGGAAGTCGCGGCCGCGCCGGTTAAGGTTCCGGCCGCGAAATCGGCCGTAGCGGTTTCAATCCAGCTGGCCGTGGTTGATCCTATACTTATTTCCCCGGGCGTGCTTGCGCTGATAACATCATCTTTTGAGTAATAATAAGTCCAGCCCTCCTCGTCGCCCGGATGGACGGCTTCGGCGGTCGTGCTGGCTCCGCCGGACCAGTCGGTCTGCAGCCAGCCGTGGGAAGCGGAGCGGGCCGAAAAATTATGGTAGATTAAGATAGTGGCGGCAATGGCAATAACGACAGCCGCGATATAAATTTGTTTGGGATTTTTTTTGTAATTCATATTATTTGCAGCCGCTGAATGGGCGCTGATTAATACGCTGATTCAACGCTGATATTATTTTTACGCACCGCGTCATAGACTATGCGCTTAATTATTAAGCCGGTTGGAGAAAAATTAATTAAAAAGCCAAGTTTATATTGTGAGCCTTTTAGATATTTCCAAAATTGTTCTATGTCTTGTTTTATTAAAAACGGCTTGCTTTTTATTTCTATAATAATTTTATTTTCTACAATTATATCGGGAATATAAACGCCCACTTTTACTTCTTGAAAATAAATATCAATTCTTTTTTGCGTTTCGATTTTCAATTTTTTGCCTTTTAGTGCAATCTGCAGCGATTTATCAATTACATTTTCTTTAAATGCACCTCCGAATTCTTTCCAAACCTCAAAACACGCGCCCCGTATCAAATATGATTCTCGTCTATATAACAAATTGTCTTCCATATTATTATCCGCGTTATATCCGCGTAGTGTCCGCGTTATATCCGCGGTTTATCGGGCGCATCTAAACCCTATCGTTGAACTC
>JAUYAT010000022.1 GCA_030693295.1 bacterium | reverse complement strand
ACACGCGCCCCGTATCAAATATGATTCTCGTCTATATAACAAATTGTCTTCCATATTATTATCCGCGTTATATCCGCGTAGTGTCCGCGTTATATCCGCGGTTTATCGGGCGCATCTAAACCCTATCGTTGAACTCGCCGTTGCCGGACTATTGCTCAAATCCAAGCTGAATATTCCGTCGTAGCCGCGGACAAATCCTCTTAAATTATTTTCATTATCGCCGGTTTTTATCTTGCCGATGCCGTTGGCGGAAGTATAATAATACGGCGGGGCGATATTAAAGCCCTTGTAGTCGGTAATGTCATAGTATTCCTGCCATTCGTCCGAAACCGGCTCAAATATTCCTTTCTTCGTCACCGTCTGATCCGTCCACTCGGCAATTAACCCAACCAAGTCATAAATAGCATTGCCATTCGTTAAGAAATAAACAATTCCTAAATTGTCATCCTGAGCCACCAGCCCATTGTCATCCTGAGGGCGAAGCCCGAAGGATCTCTGGTCTGCCGCGCTGTCTGTTGTTTTGCGAACATCGCTCTTAACCTGAGATTCTTCGCTTCGCTCCGCTCCGCTCAGAATGACAAAGGAAGTCGCCAACTGCATCCCCTCTGTTTCCAAATCAGCGTCATTCTCCGCAACTCTAATCACATTCTCAGCGATCGTCATCCATTCATTCTCGCTTAAAAGATGATAATTATCGCCTAAGCTTTGGCAAGCCAACTGCGCCTGGCCCTGCGAAACATCAACCCAAACAGGTTCATCGGCGTTCAGCGACATATCAGCGTACCCATCAGCGTTAGTATCAGCGGCGCGGGCTTTGCCCGCTTGAACGCAGAATCCCGGAAGCGTCCCATACTTCGCCGAACCCGGAACCCAGACAAAGCCAGACTCGCAATATCCGGCGAATGCTCCGGCAACGATCGTGCCTTCCACACCCATATCGCCCATAGTTTGGTCAACCGCGTTGTCCAAAGCCGCTCCGCAGGCCCCGCCGGCGCAGACCATAATCCTGCCATCAACCAACAGTTCGCCGATTATCGTAACTTTGCCGCTCTCGCCGATATTAACGATTGACACTCCGTCAGCTCGGAAATCAGCCACATCGCCGTCGCCGGCTTGATTAATCACAAAGGCCGGCTTATCAGAATTTGCTCCGATTTCAACAATGGCGACATCAGGCGTGCTTGTGCCGAGAGAAGCCGAAGCACCCATCTTTAAATTGCCGTCTTTCGTTATGTAAAACGCCGTGCTGGTACTTAACGCGGGCAGACCTGAATTTAATATTAGGTTTATCTGCTCTAATTTATTATTTAATTCGGTTATTTGATTATTAAATATTGAATATTGATTGAAAATTGAAAATTGCCTGTCCGCCAAAGTCATGACGGCGGCGGAAATATTGAATATTCCATCTTCAATATTCTCAATCTTGCCGGTCAAACTATCCGCTGTCGCCGTCAACTGCGTTGTGAGCAAGAATAATTTCGGATCAAGCACGCCGGCAATTTCTTCATCAAGGTTCAAGCTATTAACCGCGTTGGCGATTAAAATATTAACCTCATCCTCAATCTCCATATCAGCGATACGCTTGGTAATCTGCTCCTCAACCGTTTCCACGGTCAAACTCTTGTTGCGGCGGGAAATTAAAACATTAATCACTCCTGTTTCTACTTTGTCATCCTGAGCCGCCCCCTCTTTGTCATCCTGAGGGCGAAGCCCGAAGGATCTCTGGTCTGCCGCGCTGTCTGTTGTTTTACGAACATCGCTCTTAACCTGAGATTCTTCGCTCCGCTCCGCTCCGCTCAGAATGACAGAAGAACCGAAGGCCTCAAGCGCCACACCGACCGTAGAATCCCCGGCCTCGGCCCGCATCACATATCCCGGAATAGACGCCGAAGTAAGCGAATCCCCGGGCCTGATCGGCCCGTTTTCCGTTGAAACGCGCGCTTGCACCTGTCCTAACAAACCGATTATTTTATAATTACTATTTTTATCATAACCTTCTTTCGCGTTTCCGATAATCGCCGGCTTGGTTGAAACAATCCCCATCACATTCCCGTCCGCCGCGGTTCGGCATCTCTTTACCGCGTTATTTTTTGTTACATCAACGCAGACTACCTCGCCTGATTTCAGATCAGTGTCAACAGTATAGAAATATTCGGCGTAGTCCGCGGCCGGGCTGTAAGCCGAGCCGTCATAGAATATATCTCCGTCTGAATCAACCGCGAACTTCCTGTCTATAACATCACTGCCTTTCGTGCTGGTGGCGATTGTGAATAAATATGTATTGGCGTTAACTTGGTCGCTTACGATTGTTAAGTCCGCGTCAGGCGTGCTTGTGCCTATTCCGACTAAAACACGATTGGTAATAGTGGTTGTGTCAAATATAATATCCCCGGCCGTAGCGGATCCAAAGCTTACGGTGCCGTTGACTTCCAAATTATAACTTGGATTAGCCGTGCCGATGCCGACATAGCCGTTATCCAAAACTGTAAATAAAGTGGACGAGGCGCTGTTAACCACATTAAATGCAGTCAGTCCTGAAGTGCCGTTGCCCCAGACCGAAAGCTTGGCGTAAGGCGAAGTAGTGCCAATCCCGACATTGCCGTTTATTACACGCATCACCTCGCTGCCCACGCCGATGGAAGTGGTAGCCGCGCCGATGTTAAGCTGGCCGGCCGAATCAACCGTAAAATCAACATAACTGTCAGTATCATAAGACAATCTAAGCTGGGGATAAACGCTTGAAAGAATAGTTAGCTGGCTGGCGGCCGTGGATGTGCCGATTGAAAGCCGGCCTGCCGAATCTAAATACATTTGGTTGGATGCGTTGACGCGGAAAGCGATTTGGTTATCGGTTGAGAAGTCTAATAGATTATCCGCGTCCCTGCCGATTTTGCCGGCGGTACCGAGGTAAACCGCGTCCGGCAGGCTGAATGTCGGGACGCCGGCAACGCCGTCGCCGTTGGTTATGGTTATTTCGTCGGGCGTGCCAGTTAATGTTCTGGCAGTGTATGTTCCTGCCGCTGTTCTAACCATTATGCCGTTAGCGCTGAAGTCGTTGTCAACTATAAAAGTGGAAGTCGCCACCCACGCCGGGGCTCCTGTTCCGCCCGACATCAGAATCTGGCCGGCTGTTCCTACGGCGGACAGTTCAAGCGAATCAGAATCGGAATAAGCTATTGAGCCGGCGCTGGCTGCCATATTTTTATTGGTTCCGCCGTAAGCCAGGCCGATGGTGTTGGCTATCCATGTCGCCTGCGTAATATTTCCTGATGAGTCAACCGCCATAACGGTAGTTGAACTTGTATTCACTAATTCTAATAAATTGCCCGAGCCCCAGATTGAGAGCTTGGCATATGGGGAAGTTGTGCCGATGCCCAATCTCCCGTTCGTGTCATCCCAGTAAAGCAATGCGCCTGTCGTTCCCGTCGCGGTTCTGCCACTGGATGAATAATAAGTTAATGAACCGGCGGCGCCGTAATTTAAAGTACCAGAATCTGCTATTGTCGCCCAGCTCAAACCGCCCGAGCCATTAGTCTGCAGATACTGGCTGGCGGATTGCGAGCTCGGGAAAGTATAAGTTATTCCGTTTAGCGTCATTGTTCCGGTCGTGGTCAGGTTGCCTTGAATGTAGGCGTCGCCGATGACGCCGAGTTTAGTGAACGGCGAAGTCGTGCCGATGCCGACGCTGCCAGTAGAATCAATCACCAGTAAATCATTCTCTCCCGGTTTAGACCATTTAGACGCACTATAACCAAATCTTAACGAAGTTCCCGCATCTAATCCCATATACCAATTATAATCAGAGTCAGTATTTGTAAATTTAGAAAGACTTATATAAGCCTCTTCATTGCCACCACCTGAAGAGCTTACATCACTTTGTATTCTTAAAACCGCGGGGTAATCATTAGCTTGAAGCAAAAGCATAGTTTCTCCATAAGAAGACCCTCCATCGCTCTTACCAAATTTAACCAAACTATTTCCACTCCAACCGTAATCCAAAAAAGATTTAGCGTAAATATTGAAATCTCCATCAGAGTTTGTATATAACCGAGCATACTTAGAACTATCGTAAGAAAGCCTAAATTCTTTAGAGGCTCCATAAACATCTAGAAGAGCCTGTGGGTTCGTTGTCCCAATCCCCACATTTCCATTCGCCAAAACCGTCATTAAAGTTGAAGTGGAAACTCCGGCAGTGGTTGAGGCGATGGTGAAGAGCGGAGTATTGATAGCCGTGCCGGCGGAATTGGAAATGGAGAGGATAGCGTAAGGCGAAGTGGTGCCGATGCCGGTATTGCCGGAAATATATGTGTTGTGCGCGATAATTCCGTTTGCCACAAAGTTATGCGTGCCCTCCACTTCAATGTCATAGACTTGCTCGGCCGGAAGAATATTTATTTTTTTGATTTTAGAAAATTTCATACCTGCCAAATTTTCATCCACAACCGCGATTTCATCGCCTTCGCTCAAATAAGCCACCTTCACCCAAATATTTTTGTGTTTTTGTGTTTCAATATTTGACAAATTTTGAGTATCTTTGCTATAATTATCATCATAATAATTATTAACATCATTCTTATGACTACCGTTATTAACATCAATAAATTCATTGTTGCCAATCCAACCATCTGCCATGGCAAGCCCACTTTCAAAGGAACCAGAATTATGGTCTGGCAAGTTTTGGATTTGCTGGCCGCGGGCGAAGCGCCGGCTAAAATTTTGCGCGCCTTTCCCTCTCTCACCAAGGAGCATATCAGCGCCGCCTTGCGTTACGCCTCTTCTATCACTCAAAAAAACTATGTCATCATCAACACCCAAGCCCAAACTATTGCTTGATGAAAATGTGCGGGCGGAACTTTTTGATTTGTTAGACTCGCAAAATTGGGATGTCAAAAAAGCCGCTCCGGGCGCGCCAGACAAATTATTATCCTTGCTTTCTTTTAAGGAACATAGGGTATTAGTGACCAACGATTCTGACTTTTGCGAACTTCTAAAATCGCAAGTTTTTTCTGTTGTTTGGTTGCGCATACCGCAAAATGATGCGGTTTCTTTATTGGCTTCTTTTTCTAAACTGCTGTCAAAACTTTCCGAAAAAGAATTTCGCGGACAGTTGATTGTTTTAGAATCGGAAGAAAATTGGAAAATATTTCCGTTGCGGACTAACGCAAAATTATCATCAAACTTTGAGTCCTTCACTAAATACGGGTGATTTCCCGTAGTGCGGATTTTCTTTCCGTCCTCTGTTTCAATTTCATAAATCGGCTTTACGCCCATATCTAATAATCCTTTAATCTTCGCCGGAACAAGTTTTCCGGTTTTTTCATTTAGGGACAACACATACTCCCCGCCCTTAACATCCTTTATTTCTATGTCTTCATATCCAACTTTTAACTTTTCACTTTTAACTTTTAACTTGGTATCGCCTGTAACGCACTGGCCTTCAACATGCAGTTTTTGCTGCGGATCTGTCGTACCAATTCCCAATCTGGCGCTGGCGTCATCCCAGTATAGCAAAGCTCCGGTCGTGCCAGTCGCGGTTCTGCCGGCTGATGAATAATAAGTAAGCGAACCGGCGGCGCCGTAGTTGAGTGTGCCTGAATCTGCTATTGTCGCCCAGCTTAATCCGCCCGAGCCATTAGTCTGCAGATACTGGCTGGCGGATTGCGAGCTCGGGAAAGTATAAGTTATTCCGTTTAGCGTCATCGTTCCGGTCGTGGTCAGGTTGCCCTGAATGTAAGCGTCGCCGATGATTCCCAATTTGGTGAACGGCGAGGATGAAGCAATGCCGATGTTGCCGTTGTCCAGAATGGCAAACAATGTCGTGCTTGCGCTGTCAACCGCTTCAAAAACTTTGGTCAAACCGGAAGTTCCCGTTCCCCAGACCGAGAGCTTGGAGTAAGGAGTGGTTGTCCCAATGCCCACATTGCCGGAAAAATACCCTACACCATCTTTATCAATGAAAAATTTCTCCGTTGTATTATTTTTGACAGATAAAAGTTTGGCTCCAGCGGTGACAAGAGTGCCTGAAGTGCTAAAATTATGGGCCACTGCATTGGCGGCATCAGCCACATCAGCCGAATAATTAAGATTGCCTTGAGTGGTGCCATAACCTGAAGAAATAGTGGGGCTATAGGCAAGAGAAAGCCCTGTGTTAGATAATCCACCCCAACCACCGCCAAAAGAATAACTGTTTGTAGATGTAATGAGCATCCCCCCGAATCCATAAACCAATCCATTTTTATTCACGTAAAAAATATCATTACCGCCCGATCCCTGAAACTGCATTATATTTGTGTCGGGATATGTGTTTGCCGCTTTTCCATAAAGAAACATAGTATTAACATTTTTCTGTTCAATATGAATTTGAGCATTTGGGCTCGCCGTCCCAATCCCCACATTCCCATTCGCCAAAACCGTAAACAAAGTAGAAGTTGAAACTCCGGCGGTGGTTGAGGCGATAGTGAAGAGCGGAGTATCAACAGCCGTGCTCGCGGAATTGGAGATGGAAAGAATTGAATACGGCGAAGTTGTGCCGATGCCCAATCTTGCGTTGGTGTCGTCCCAAGTAAGCAAAGCTCCGGTCGTTCCTGTCGCGGTTCTGCCGCTGGATGAATAATATGTGAGCGAACCGGCGGCGCCGTAATTTAAAGTACCAGAATCTGCTATTGTCGCCCAGCTTAAAGTACCCGAACCATCGGTCTGCAGATATTGGCTGGCCGACTGCGAACTCGGGAAAGTGTAAGTTATTCCGTTAAGCGTCATTGTGCCGGTCGTAGTCAAATTACCTTGGATATAGGCGTTGCCGATAACGCCCAGTTTAGTGAACGGCGAACTGGAAGCAATGCCGACATTGCCGTTGTCCAGAATGGCGAAAAGAGTTGTTGAAGCGCTGTCCACGGCTTCAAAGACTTTGGTCAAGCCGGAATTGCCCGAACCCCAGACCGAGAGTTTGGCGTAAGGCGAAGTCGTCCCGATGCCGATATTGCCCGCGCTCTTCAATATTAAATCATTACCGACAAGCTGGGTATTGTAAATTGTGCCTGTGCCTAAATCATTAATGGAAGAAGCACCGGTGCCAGAGTAGCGATTACCGACAAGAATGTTGTTGTCAGCTGTAAAATCAATATTTTCAATACTGATAGCGTAACCTGAACCCCAGTCACGGGTAATGCGATTTGACGAAACAATATTATTGTCAGATCCGTAAATATAAATCCCGCCTCCGCTGCTTGTTATTACGCTATGAATATTATTACCTGCAACAATATTATGATTGGAATTATATCCAATCTGAATAGCCTGCTCTCTATGTGATATAAATGTATTGCCTGTAATAGTATTATTATCACTGGTATTATAAACATAGATACCTTTCTGAGTATTACTGTTAATTGTATTGCCCGTAATAGCATTGCCATCGGAATTATAGTAAATATAAATACCATTTAAACTATTACTATTAATTGTATTGCCTGTAATAGCGCTTTCGCCCTTGTTATTAAAGAAATAAATTCCGTGTCCAGAATTACTGTAAATTTTATTATCCACAATAGCATTTTGACCATAGCCGCCATAGGAATAAACACCGTCCGAAGAATTGCTGTAAATTTTATTATCCACAATAGCATTGTTGTCGGAAAGAGTAATATAAATACCAGTAGAATTTGATGTTATGATGCTATTAGAAACTTTGTTGTAATTAGATCCATTTCCGATAGACACTCCATACAAATACACCCCATAATCCTCCGCGTCATAAACATAAGCGCTATCAATCTCAGAATAACTGACTTTAGTAAAATAAACACCATGGCAATAAGCACCCGTATTGCCCGCATCATTACCGTCAATCATTAAATTACTGATCTTAATGTACGAATTGCCGTTAGTCGCGTCAGAGTTGGCGATCACAGTCTTATTGGCGCTATTTGCCAATCTTAAAATCGTGGAACTCGCCCCAGCGCCTTCAATCCAGACGAAGGACGGAATGGTGATGGTGGCGGTCACGGAATATGTGCCTTCCGGTATGAATACTTTTCCGCCGGTAGAAGGCAGACTGTTAATCGCGGCTTGGATGCCGGCGCCTGTTGCAGGGAAATGCACGCCGTCAACAATAATCACCTTGTTCCAAGAAGGCATAGTGGTAGTGGCTAAAGTTGTTGTGCCGGTTATTCTTGCCGTGCCGGCCACATCCAGGGTATAGCTCGGGCTGGCAGTATTTACGCCCAATCTGTAATTGCTGTTATCCCAGTACAAGAGAGCTCCTGTCGTGCCTGTCGCGGTTCTGCCGGCCGATGAATAATATGTAAGCGAACCGGCGGCGCCGTAATTAAGCTGGCCTGTTGTTGATGTAACGTCAACCCAGCTTAACGCGCCCGAGCCGTCAGTCATCAAATACCTGCTTGCCGACTGGGAGCTGGGGAAAGTATAAGCGATATTGTTAAATGTTATTGTTCCGGTAGCGGTTAAATTGCCGCTGATGTAAGCGTCGCCGTTGACGGATAAAAGCTTGAAGGGCGAAGTTGTGCCTACTCCGGTATAGCCGTTTGAAAGAATGGTAAATAACGCGTTTGAGCCGATGGTACTGCCGAGCCCGATCTTAAATGCGTCGTCAGTGTCGTCCAAAGCCGCGTAATAATCATAGGCGTTGCCGTCAAAAATTATGCCGGCGTCATTGGCTGACGCGTCGCCGATGGTCAAGAGCGAACCGGACGCGCCCGAGCCGCTGATGGTAAGCTCGCCCAAGTTGTTTACCGTAAAGTCGGCGTAATTGCTGTAATCGTAATTCAATCTTAACTGCGCTCCGGCGGTTGAAACCACAGTTAAAGCCGTTGCCGGAGTAGTCGTGCCGATGCCTAATCTGTGATTCGTCGCATCCCAGAAAAAGTTGCTGTCGCTTCCCAAAGCCGAAGTTCCCTGACCAAAGGGAATATATCCTTGAGTGAGAGTGTTAAGTCCGGTACCGCCATAATTTACACCAAGAGTTCCCCAAGTCGGAGATCCCGCGCCTCCGGAAATAAGAGCTTGCCCTGATGTTCCTGCGTCAGAAAATGCATACGCGCTTCCTGTAGAATATGGCACAGAGCCGGCAGGGCCGATAGTGATAGCATTAGTGCCGCCTTTGTCAATGGATAAAATGCCGGTGATTGTTGAGAGCGTTGTTGTCGCCACCCAAGTCGGTATGCCGTTGTAAACCGCCAGTATTTGCCCGCCTGTCCCGATTCCCAATTTAGCCAAATTGTTGGCGCTGTTGGAGTATAATAAATCTCCGGCGGTCCAAGTTGATTGGCCGGTGCCGCCATAGACTGCTGAAACAGTTGTTGACGCGCTCCATGTTCCGTTGGCTATCGCGGCAACGCCTGTCCAGCCGGATGAATTCAGCCCTGTTCC
>JAUYAT010000019.1 GCA_030693295.1 bacterium | reverse complement strand
CGGCGCTATTTTAGGCATGGCAAAAAAGGAAATTAGCGATAAGTTCAATGATATAGTAAAATTTTCCGGCGTTGAAAAATTCATTGACACTCCTGTTAAGCGCTATTCATCAGGAATGTATGTCCGGCTTGCTTTTTCCGTTGCCGCGCATATGGAGCCGGATATTTTGCTGGTGGACGAGGTCTTGGCGGTCGGCGACGCCGAGTTTCAAAAAAAATGCTTGGGGAAAATGGACGAGGTAACGAAAAAAGCCGGACGGACTATTTTGTTTGTGAGCCATAATATGGCTGCAATACAAAGACTTTGTAAAAAAACTATTCTCCTCGAAAAAGGCAAGGTCATTATGTATGACGCAACAGAAAAAGTTATTGATTTATATCTATCAGGCAATAAAAAACATTCCAGAATATATGTCTCGGAAAAAACCATATTAAAGAAAGCTGAGGTGTTGAAAATTTCCAAAGTTCCAACGGGTGGCCAAACAATAAAAATATCATTCGATGTTTCGTCGCGCGATGAAAATGGGCTGGGTTTTGATATAACCCTAAGGCACAATATATATCCAATTTTTTTTATCAGCTCGGCTTATTACAGCAATGTGCGGATAAACAAAGACACCAAACAGCTTACTTGTACTATTGGTCCAATTAATCTAGCGCGTGGCACCTATCAAATAGATATTTCTGTGTGCAGACCGCTTTCTGGATGGTTGGAAAATCACAACAACTCTTTAGAATTTGAAATAGACGAAGGGCTAGCTAGTAATAATGAATCTAATTTTAGTTTTGAACTTGCCGCAGAACGAAACTTAGGGTTCTCCATTCCACCTCAAAAATGGAATGTGAATTAATATATGTTTAATTTAATCCGAAAATTAAAAAACTTAAAGGAAGGTATGATATACGGAACGAATGTGTACAAAAGTCGCTGTTTTACCATGAAGGCTGGTATGGAAAAACTTTCGTATAATAATTATTCATTATACCATAGACTCGGACAAAATATTCTGCCTTATAATGACTTTATTATTGTTGATGTAGGTGCAAATAATGGATGGTTCGCAAAAATCATGTATTGTCTTGACCCGAAATCCAAAGTTATAAGTTTTGAACCTCTTAAATCCCAGCAAAAATATCTTGAGACTTTAAAAGAGAAAGTCCCAGGATATAAATACATAGACAAGGCTGTCGGCGATAAGGAAGGAAAACAGAAAATATATGAATTCGGATCAAGCGGGTTGAGTTCATTCAGAAAAATAACACAGGGGAGCTATAACGACTCTGAGTTTAATAAAAAAGTTGTTGCTTCATACGAAGTTGACACAGTAACACTCGATAAAGTGTTTGAAAAGGAAGACGAAAAACTTCTGGTGAAAATAGACACACAGGGGTACGAAATCAATGTATTAAAAGGAATGGAAAAATTAATTGCTTCCAAAAAAATTGCTTGCATAATCATTGAATTAGTCGTTATAGAAAAATATGAAGGAGGAGCGTCTGCTCCAGAAATCATTGATTTTTTAACAGCACGTGGGTTTGAGCTGTTTGATCTTAATCCATTTTTCTATGAATCACTTACGGGACAAATGAGTGAATTTGATGCAGTGTTTATAAATAGAAAGGTTTGCAACCTTAGGAATATAAAATAAGACATGAAAAAATATAAAGCAATAATTTTTGATTTAGACGGAGTTTTAGTTGATGCAACAGAATGGCATTATGAAGCCTTAAATAAAGCTTTGGGGTTGTTTGGTCGTGTTATCAATAGAGATGACCATCTAAAAATATATAATGGGCTACCGACAAATAGAAAATTGGAAATAATGTCTGAAAAGGGCGAACTTCCGATGAGCACACATGAGATAATTAAAACTATGAAAAAGAAATACACTTGTGAAATAATAAACCAAAATTGTCGCCCAAACCATAAAAAACAATTGTTATTAAATCACCTCAAAAATAAAGGGTATTTGTTAGCTTGCTGTAGTAATGCTCAAAAACACTCCGTCTTAAATATGTTGGAAATGTCGCAAATTGACCAGTATTTTGATCAAATTATTGGCAATGATGAAGGATACAAACCAAAACCAGCCCCTGATATCTATTTGGCGGCATTTGACAGATTAAATATTACCGCAACGGAAGCGATAATTGTTGAAGATGCTCCGCATGGGATAGAAGCAGCAAAAAGAAGCGGGGCTCCAGTTATTGAAGTAAAAGGATGCGAAGATGTTGATCTGGCTCTCTTCGCAAAATTGAATTTAATATAGTTTACAAATTGTTTTAATAATTAATACCATCAAAATTATGAAAAAAATATTGAACATAGTAATACCAATGGCAGGAGAGGGATCTCGTTTTAAGAACGCGGGATATACATTTCCAAAACCTCTAATTGATGTGAACGGGAAACCAATGATTCAAATTATCATTGAAAACCTGAAACCGCAATGCAAACATAAATTTGTTTTTATCTGCCAAAAAGAACATTATAAAAAGTATTCTTTAAACGAAATTTTTAATAACTTAGTTGGGCGAGAAAACTATGAGTGTATTCAATTAAGCGCGCTTACTCAAGGCGCCGCCTGCACAGTTATGACGGCGTCTGAATTTATCAATAATAAAAACGATCTGTTGATTGCCAATTCCGATCAATATGTTGACATTGATATAAATAACTTTATTGATTTCTCAAGAAAATCTAATGCGGACGGTACAATTATGACATTTGAAGCATCTCACCCAAAATGGAGCTACGCCAGAATTGATAAGGACGAGAATATTATAGAAGTAGCAGAAAAAAAAGTTATTTCAAACCACGCGACAGTTGGTATTTATTATATTAAAGAAGGTAGGACATTTATTGAAGCAACCCACACAATGATAGAAAAAGATATTAGAGTAAACAATGAATTTTATGTCTGCCCTGTTTATAATGAAACTATTCTGGCTGGCAAAAAATTCAAAATTTGGAACATTAATAAAAATAAAATGCACGGATTAGGAACGCCAGAAGATCTTAATGCTTTTTTGAGAAAAATTGAAGAAGGATTAATCAATATTTAATATGGTACAAATATTAACGCATCGCGGCTTGGAGCCAAACAAAAAAAAATTCTATGCAGAAAGCTCTTTTGAGGCGTTTCGCGATCATTTACAAAGAGGTTTCGGTGTGGAATTTGATATCAATTTTTCTAAAGACAATAAAATTATAATTTTTCATGACAATAATCTATCCAGATTAACGAACAAGGCAGACATTCGGCAATTTAAAAATTTAAGCATAAAACAAATAAACAAGATCAAAATAAAAGGAAATAAAATTTGCAGTTTTCAGGATTTAATTAAATTGATAATTAAGCATGGCGCAGGAATAAACGCGCTCCACTTAAAAGGAAAATTTCAAAATAAAAATCGCCTCAATATACTAATCAAAGAACTTAAAAAATATCAAAAATATTTAAATAAAATAATAATTTTTGATATTAAAATATCCACTGCTATATATCTAAAAAAATTTATTCCAGAATTGATTTTGGCGCCGTCGGTTGCTCATAAATACGATATTAAAAGATACGGCAAGTGTGTTGATAATACTTTAATTAGTATTGAGCAAGCAATAAAAAATAAAAAAATATTTGATTGGGTTTGGTTAGATGAATGGGATAAAATTAGCGAAAAAGGAACTAAAAAATTCTACATCGCTAAAAATTTTAAAATGCTTAAAAATGCTGGTTTTAAAATTGCTTTGGTAACACCAGAGTTGCACGCCACCTCTCCTAATTTACTTGGAGCAGAATCTCACCAAGACGCTATAAATAAAAAAGTATTATTTAAAAGAATAAAACAAATAATTAATCTAAAACCTAATGCAATTTGTACAGATTATCCCGATTTACTAGGGAGATTAACTCTATCTTAAATGAAAAAATATATAGAAAAAACAATAAACTTTTTTGAAGTAAAAAAAGAAATATTCTTTACTTTTCATGCGCGTCCGGCATTTTCAGTTTCTATAAATAAAAAAAATGAAAGCCAAGAAAAAGATACTGCCATAGTAATCCAAGGGCCCATAATTAAAGAAATGGATTTTACCCTTGAAACTATAAAAACATATATTAAAATATTCCCATTCGCGCATATAATACTCTCAACATGGTCAGATGAGGATATGGAGAATTTCAAAGATCTTGGGATTAAATTACTCCTTAATAAAAAACCAGAATATCCGGGTATCTCAAACATCAACTATCAAATAGTATCTACGCTTAACGGAATAATCGCGGCAAAGAAACTACGCGTTATTTATATTTTGAAAACGAGAACAGATCAAAGGATATACAACGAAAAGGCCATTACATATTTTAAGGATCTCTTAAAAATTTTTCCCATTGAAAACACAAAAAAACCTAGGGGTAGGATCATCACCACTGATATGAATACTTTCAAGTATAGGCTATACAGCATAAGCGATATGACGCTTTTTGGCTTTTTTGAAGATATGTTAAATTACTGGAACTTAGGCATAGACACAAGAATGGATATAAAACACAAACATAAAAATATCATGGAGTGGTCTAGGGCTCAATTGTGCGAAGTTTTTTTGTCAACAAATTATTTGGAAAAAATGGGAGAAAAGCTGACATGGTCAATAGCCGATAGCTGGAAAAAATATATCGACTATTTTTGTATTGCGGATCGGTCGATAATAGACCTCTACTGGTTTAAATATGAAAAAAACAAAGAATATAGAAATAAAAATTATAACGGTAACTTTATGAATGAAGAATTTGAGTTTGTTGACTGGTTAAAATTATATAATTCAAAAGATTTTAACAATACACCTGAATATCTGTTGAATAAACAAATCGTAGATAAAATATAGATATGAAAATAATAAACAAAATAAAAAATAAATTAATCAAGCTGAGTGTTGAATTAAAAAAAGAAAGTATCGCCGAAAAAAACAATAAAAATAAATTACTGAATTCCATAAAAATTCTCAGTAGCGAAAAGATTATTAGTGAAAGCGCTTGGGACCGATACCGTCAGAGGTTACGACTCTACATTTTAGCGAATGATCCCAGAAATTTTTTAAGGTGGCGACCGATCAGCGAAAGCATGTTCCATAACCCCAACAAATGCGAGTTAGATTACTTAACGAGCAGTGGCTGGGACAAATGGTCGCGGGCGATAACGGAAACATGGATCGGCAATCCCCCTCGATACGCGTATTATAAAAAGAGCAATGGTAATTTAATTCATACCGCCTATAACCTTTCCCGTCTAGTTGATTATTATAGAGTTGACATAAAAAAAACCAACAAAATAATCGAGTTTGGTGCGGGATATGGTTGCATGGCTAAACTCATAAACAACTTGGGTTTTAATAGAAAATATGTGATTTTTGATATACCGGAATTTTTAGCGCTTCAAAAATATTATCTGCGCTCTACTGGCACAATTGGAAATTTTGATTTTATCGACCGGATAGAAAAACTGGAGGATTTAAATCCTGACATATTTATAGCCACATGGTCTTTAAGCGAGTCTCCGATTGAACTTAGGAATAAATTTTTGAGAAAAATCGGCAAACCTCAATATGTGCTCATGGCTTACCAGGCAAATTTTGAATTTATAGACAATATAAAATATTTTCAAGAATACAGAAAAAACAATCAGGATTATGATTGGGTTGACTGGGAGATAAGTCACCTGCCTAAAAATTATTATTTGATTGGGAAAAAAAATGACCAGTAATAAAATTATAATAAAACTACAGGGCGGTTTAGGCAATCAAATGTTCCAATATGCGGTTGGACGACATTTGTCGCATATCACTAAGGCCGTATTGAAGCTGGACATCGCTTCATTCAAAGACGATCCAAAACGGAACTACAGCCTTGGTTGTTTCAACCTCCAGAAGTTTTTTGCGACAGATGAAGAAATAAGGTGGTTCAAAAAATATCAGAGAAAACCCGGGAAAATATGGTTTTTATACAATCGTCTCGTGGCAGACGAAACAAAATACGTGAAAGAAAGACAATTTCATTTTGACCAAAAAATACTGCAATTAAAACCGCCTGCCCACTTTGACGGCTACTGGCAAACTGAAAAATATTTTAAGGATATCGCAGAAACCATTAGAAAAGAGTTTACTCTTAAAAATTCTTTAAGTAATTATACAAAATTACTTCAAGCTGATATAATGAGTAAAGAAGCAGTCTCAATCCATGTTCGCCGAGGTGATTATATTTCCGACAAGCATACAAACGAGTGGCATGGCAGTTGTTCAATTGAATATTACAATCAGGCGATACAAAAAATAGCAGAACATGTTAAGAACCCTCACTTTTTTATTTTTTCCGATGATCCCGCGTGGATAAAAAAAAATATACTCCCACCGTTCCCTACCACATGTCTTCCATGCAACGCGGAGTACCCCGAAGAGGATCTCTATCTTATGAGCCGATGCAAACATCATATCATCGCCAATAGTTCATTTAGTTGGTGGGGGGCATGGCTCAACCCAAACAAAGAAAAAGTCGTGATTGCGCCAAAACGTTGGTTCCAAGCGCCCAAAATGGATACAAACGATTTAATTCCAAATTCTTGGATTAGAATATAAATAAATGTGTGGAATAC
>JAUYAT010000014.1 GCA_030693295.1 bacterium | reverse complement strand
AATTTTCTTTTCCTTAATTTTAAGGGGGGGGGACAATAAAAAGATAAATAAGAAAAATAAGACAAATAATTAAGAGGGGACAATAAAAAATAGAGAGAAATTTTTTCTGTTTTTATTCCTTTGTAAATTGATGTTTCCTTTGGCTATCCTTGTTCGCCGAATACTTCGGCGGAAAAACAAAAGCTCGCAAGGCGAGCCTCCGAATTAAAAGTCTGCGTTTGGATTTTCGTCAAAAAAAGTTCGGATTTTAACCAAAAGGCACCGCCAATTTACAATTTCAGCGTTTTGTGTGAGGTTTGCCTCGCCCTCGCTTCGCTCGGGCTCGGCTTCGGCGAGTATTTTGAACGGATTTTTGAAGTCGCAAAATAATTTCTGCCTGCTCAAACGGAAGTTCGCCGTGCGAAGCACGGATAAAATGAAATTTTATCAACCAATCTTTTTTTCTTTCGCCAAAGACGAAAAGCAAAGCGATAATTTAATTTTGACTGCCCAAACAACATGACAAGCGAAAATCAAACCAAAAAGTTTTTCATCTACGCCCGCAAATCAACGGACAGCGAAGACAGGCAAATTCGCAGTATTGCCGACCAACTGGCGGAATTACGAGAATTAGCCAAAAAAGAAAACATTGATGTTGTTGATATTTTGGTAGAAAAGCAAACTGCGAAAAAACCCGGTCGGCCTGTCTTCGCTGAAATGTTAAAGCGAATTGAAGCGGGCGAAGCAACGGGAATTTTAGCGTGGCACCCTGACAGATTAGCTCGCAATTCCGTTGACGGCGGACAAATTATTTATCTTGTGGACACCGGAATTATTAAAGAGCTAAAATTCCCGACTTTTTGGTTTGATCCGACACCGCAAGGCAAATTTATGCTTTCAATCGCCTTCGGGCAGTCAAAATATTACATTGATAATCTTTCGGAGAATATCAAAAGAGGACATCGGCAAAAATTGAAAAATGGACTTTGGCCTCAAATGGCCCCGCTTGGATATTTGAATAATAAAGAAACAAAGCTGATTTATGTTAATAAAGAAAAAGCGCCATTTATCAAAAAGGCATTTGAGGCCTACGCTTCGGGAAACCATACTTTGAAAAATATCCGAAAGATTATCAACGACTTGGGCTTGAAAGGGCGGCGAGACGGTTTGCTTTCCGTTTCAAATTTTCAGTATTTGCTCCGAAATCCTTTTTATTACGGCATAATTCGCTATAACGGGGAATTTTACAACGGAAAGCACGAACCGATTATTTCAAAGAAACTTTTTGACGCATGCCAAGAAATGATGAAAAGGAAATCAAAACCGCAAAAAGCGGACAAGATGAAATTTTTTCTTTATCGCGGATTTTTCCGGTGCGGCGAGTGCGGTTTTACAATTACCGCCGATAAAAAGATAAAGCCAAGTGGAAGAGAATACACCTACTATTACTGCACCAAAAAAAATCCAAACCACATTTGCTCGCAAAATGTTTTTACAAGGGAAGAAAAAATTTCATCTCAAATCCAAACGGAAATTCAAAAAGTTTCTTTGCCCGATGATTGGGCTGATAAAATGATAAACGAATTGGAAAATGAGAAAAAAGAAAAAGCCCAATCATCTCGCTTTTTTGCTCAAAAAACAGAAAACGAAATCAAGGTGATTGACGAGAAGCTGGAAAAACTGATGAACGCTTATCTTGAAAGCGCGTTAAATCTTGCGGAATACCGAGAAGTCAAAAATAAACTCGTCAATCAAAAACAGCTTTTGAAAGACAAACTGACGGCTTTTGAGCAAAAAAGCAATAATCGGTTCGAACTCGCCGCCAAATTCATAAATACCGTAAAACAAGCCGAAATTATCGCTTTGCAAGAAAATCCCGAGCAGGGTCGGGATTTTCTAAAAAAGATTGGTTCGAACTTCCGTTTGAGCGGGCAGAAATTATTTTGCGACTTCAAAAATCCGTTCAAAATACTCGCCGAAGCCGAGCCCGAGCGAAGCGAGGGCGAGGCAAACCTCACACAAAACGCTGAAATTGTAAATTGGCGGAGAGTGTGGGATTTGAACCCACGAGGGCTTTCACCCAACCAGTACTCCAAACTGGCGCCATAGGCCGCTAGGCGAACTCTCCAATTATTTAGAATTGTGAATTATGCAATAAATTAATTTTCTCTTAATCGCTTAAATGCCTCGTTATTATATTCCTCATCCCTTCGCCCGCTCTGCCGTCGCTGTGGACAAAATTATCAAAAGGAACGGCGCCATCCGTTTGCTCGCCGTTAATAAAACTTGTCGGCGTGCCGATAACGCCGAAATTTTCGCTTTCCAGTATTTGATTATTTATTTTATCCGCGTATTTTTCTTCGTCCGCGCATTTATTGAATTTATCAGCATCAAGGCCTATCTCGGCCGCGTCAATTTTAAACCGCTCCGCGCCCATTATTCGCGCCTCATTGTCGGCATACAACTTGTCGCGCACTTCCCAAAACTTGCCCTGCTCGGCCGCGCATTCAACGGCTAAAGCGGCGGGCATAGCGCTGTTATCGCCCCTTAAAATAAAATGGCGGAAAGCGACAACAACCTTATCGCCGAATTCCTGCTTAACCTGTTCAATTGTTTTATTGAATTGAGGAGTGAAAGGGCAGTCAAAACTGCTGTAAATTATAATTTGTATCGGCGCGTCCAATTTTCCTTGATAATGGTCGTCTTTTTCTATCGGCCTTACCTGCTGATAAGCACCATTGTCAGCCGCGAGCAAATCCTGCAAATTTTCCGCTTTTATTCTATTCTCTTCTTCTTGCGCCTGTATCTCCCATTTATCCGGTTTCGCCACCTGCTCTTCTTTAATTTCTTTTTTGCTGAAAACAAAAAGCGCCGCGATTAAAACCGCAACAACGACTAATACCGCCGTAGCGATGAATACTTTATTTCTAAAAATATTGATCATAGATAATTCCTGAATTTTAAAAAATTATAATTCCGGCTTTTTCTTATGCCATTCTGTCGCTTGCTCAAACTCGCGCGCGGCCCGCATAATAGTCGCTTCATCAAACCGCCTGCCGATAATCTGCAGGCCGACGGGCAAGCCGTTTACCCCGTTAGATAATTTTTCTCGTTTATTTAACATACTATGTTGCCTTAATTTATTTTCTTTATTATTATCTTCTTTTTTCTTTTCATATCTAACGGGGTGAATAAATCCGCATGGGATGGAAATAGCCGGCAAGCCGGCCAGAGAAGCGCCGGAAACAAAAATATCTTCCAAATACATCTGCATCGGATCGTTGCTTTTTTCTCCGATTTTAAAAGCCGTATCGGGCGAAGTCGGAGTGGCTAAAATATCAACCTCGCTTAAAACTCTGTCAAATTCTTGAATAATCCTTGTCCTTACTTTCTGCGCCTGCAGATAATATGCGTCGTAATAGCCGGCCGACAAGACGTAAGTCCCAAGCATAATCCTCCGTTTTGCTTCCGGCCCAAACCCCTTGCCCCTGCTCTTGAAATAAATTTCAGCCAAGTTTTGAGCGTCTTTCTCCGATAAGCCGTATTTTATGCCGTCAAAACGGGCTAAATTTGAGCTGATTTCCGAAGGAGTAATGATATAATAAACCGGCACGGCGTATTTGGTGTGCGGCAAACTGACCGGTATTATCTCTCCGCCCAGCTCTTTTAGCTTGGCAATAGCGGCTTTAACGGCTTCTTCAACCTGCTTTTCCATCCCTTCAATAAAATATTCTTTTGGCACGCCGATTTTGAGGCCTTTAATACTTTTATTTATTTCTCCCCGCGAAATGCGGGGTGTTTCTACGGTTGTGGCATCGTATTTATCTAAACCGGAGATGATTGATAAAACAATTGCCGCGTCTTCCGCTGTTTTAGTAATCGGCCCGGGAACATCGGTTGAACTGGTCATGGCGATGAGGCCGAAGCGCGAGCTTCTGCCGTAGCTCGGCTTTAGGCCGACAACGCCGCAAAAACTTGCCGGGCATCTGATTGAACCGCCCGTATCCGTGCCTAACGCAAACAGGCACATATCAGCCGCGACCGCCGCGGCCGAGCCGCCGGAAGAGCCGCCCGGCACGCGCTTCAAGTCCCACGGATTATGAGTCGGGCCGAAAGCGGAATTTTCCGTTGAAGCGCCGTGCGCGAACTCGTCCAAATTGGTTTTTCCTAAAATAACCGCGCCCGCCTCCTTTAATTTCTTTACCACGGTAGCGTCAAAAGGCGCGACATAATTTTCTAAAATCTTTGAAGCCGCTGTCGCGCGAATGCCTTTTGTCAAAATATTGTCTTTTATTAAACATGGAATGCCCAGCAAATCTCCTTTTTCTCCTTTCTCCCTTCTCTTGTCGGCTATTTCAGCTTCTGCCAGCGCCTCTTTTTCGCAGACAGTCAAACATGCCTTGATTTTATTATCAATTTCTTTAATGCGCGCCAAACAAGCATTAGTTAGTTCTAAAGATGTTATCTCGCCTTTGTCTAATAATTCAGATGCCTGCTTAATTGTTAATTTATTTAATTTCATAATTTTTAATTTTAGTCTATTACTCTTCTTACCTTCACCTGTCCGTCTTCCATTTCCGGCGCCTGTTCAAGCGCCGCCCGCGCTTCTTCTTTGTCCCATTCTTCAATTTCATCCTCGCGAAAAATATTTTCCAGCCCGGCTGTTTGCGCTGTCGGCTCAACACCCGAAACATCAACCTCCCGCAGTTGGCCGATATAATTTAAAATATCGGACAACTGGCTGCCGTATATTTTTAATTCCTCGTCTGTCAATTCAAGGCGAGCTAAATTCGCTATATGATGAATTTGTTGCTTTGATAATTTATTCATACAAACTGTTAGCGATAAACGCAAAATAAATTTTTAATTTCGAATTTCGAATTTTGATTGAATGATTTAATTTTGAAACTTAAAAATTCAGTCATTCAAAATTGGTTCAAAATTCAAAATTCAAAATTATTCGCATTATAGCATTTTTAAAAATTCCTGCTCATTAATAATTTCTACCCCCAGCTTCCTCGCCTTATCATGCTTGCTTCCCGGCTCCGCGCCGGCTACCACAAAATCGATCTTTTTGCTTACTGAAGACGATATATCCCCTCCCAATTTCCTTATTTTATCCTTTGCTTCATCCCTTGTCAAACTTTCCAATGTTCCGGTTAAAACAAATGTTTTACCGGCCAAAATTTGCGGCTTTCCGCGCCATTCCAACGGCTTTATCGTTACTCCGTTTTTTTCCAACCTATCCAACAGCGCCAGATTATATTTATTATGAAACCAATCATAAATACTCCTCGCCACAATCGGCCCCACATCTTCCACTCTTTCCAATTCCTCAACTTTTAATTCTTGATAATGTTTTATAATTTCGGTAATTGAAATTTTAAATTTATTTGAAAATTGAAAATTGAAAATTGAAAATTGCTTTGCCAAAAGCAAAGCTGTTTCTTCTCCGGCGTGCCTGATGCCCAAACCGTAAATAAAACGGGCTAAATCAATTTCTTTTTTAGCGGCAATCGCCTTGGCCAAATTGTCAGCCGATTTGTCGGCGAATCTTTCCAGCGGCTTTAAATCGCCGGCAGTGAGCTTGTAAAAATCGCTTATGTCGCGCGCCAAGCCCTCTCTCGCCAATTGTTCAATTATTTTCGGCCCCAGCCCGGGAATATCGGCGGCCTTTCTTGACGCCCAATGCGTCAAGCGCCGCAGATTAACCGCGTAGCAATTTTTATTAACGCAGCGATAGGCCACCTCGCCCGGCGCTTTAACGACCTTGCCGCCGCAGATCGGGCAATCGGCCGGCGGCTTGATATTTTTTTCTCCGCCCTCGCGCAATTTCGGCAATACTTTTATCACTTTCGGTATGACATCGCCGGCGCGCTCAATAATCACGGTATCATTGATTTTTAAGCCAAGCCGCTCTATTTCATCCATGTTATGCAAAGTCGCCCTGCTTATGGTTACTCCGCCGACCGCGACCGGCTCCAGCGCGGCGGTTGGAGTTAAAACGCCGGTGCGGCCCACCTGCCAAACCACATCTTTGATTTTAGTCACGGCCTGCTCGGCGGAAAATTTATAAGCCATTATATAGCGCGGGCCCTTACCCACCGTTCCCAAGCGGGGCCAAAGTGACAGCTGATTAATTTTAACCGCGACGCCGTCGCAATGGAACGGCAGTTTTTCGCGGTTCTTTTCCCATTCGCCGTGAAAAGCCAAAACCTCTTCCAAATTTTTGCAGTATTTATTATATTTTAAAACTTTAAAGCCCAAAACCGCGGCTAATTCCAACTCCTGTTCGTGCCTTTCCAGCCCCAAATCGGTAATCAGCGAATAAACATAGCAGTCCAGCTTTCGCGCGGCGGTTAATTTTGAGTCAAGCTGCCTGATTGAGCCGGCCGCCGCGTTGCGGGGATTGGCGAGCGGGGGCTTGCCTTCTTTTTTATATTTTCGGTTCAACTCATTAAAAACTTTCTTGGTCATTATCGCCTCGCCGCGCGCCTCAATCGTCCCTTTGTCCAAAGCGGCGTAAAATTTATTTCTCGCCGGCTTTGGCAAGCCGATTTTAACCAATTCGCTTTCTTCCGGCCGGCGCAAGGCCAGCGGTATGGCCTCAACGGTGCGCAAATTCTGCGTTACATCCTCGCCGATTGCTCCATCGCCGCGAGTCGCGCCCAAACTGAACTTGCCTTTTTCATAAACTAAGGCCGCTGCCAAGCCGTCTAATTTTAATTCGCAAAAATAATCAAACCTCTGCCCGGGCATTATTCTTTCCATTCTCTTTTCCCAATCGCGCATATCCTCGCGGCTGAACGCGTCAAACAAAGACATCATCGGCGCGGAATGCCTTACCTTTTTAAATTTATCCAAGGGCTTGCCGCCGACGCGCTGGGTCGGCGAATCGGGCGTGATAAATTCCGGATGCTCCATTTCCAATTTAAACAGCTCGTTCTTTAGGCTGTCCGAGGCGGCATCGCTGATTTCCTGCTTATCGTAAACATGATAAAGATAGCGATGGCGGCTTATCTCTTTTTTTAATTTCTCTATTCGTTTTTTAATTTGTTGTTTTTCCATAGCTAAAACCCAAGTTCAACAATTCTTTTTACATTCGCAAAGCTGCCGGTTGAAGTAATCGCCAATGGCGTTGTTGATTTATAATATACGGTATAAGAGGAATTATTAGATAAAGTTTCGAGATTGGGGTTTGTGTCGCAAGTTGCGGCTGCGCCGAATTTAACATACTCGCCAAGATTACATCCGCTAAAATCACCGTAATGCAAATTCCATAATACTCTTTCGGCTCCGGCTTCCGCGGCAAAATAAGCGATGGTTGAGCGTTCCTGCCCGCCGCTCATTTTTATTCCAGACACCACCAAATTGGCGGCGCCCAAAGCCACAACCAAAATACTGGTTAAAATCAACACGGTTATCAGCAAAGCGGAACCGTAATTATTTTTTTTAATTTGTAGATTTTTACCCGCCGTAGCTTTAGCGAAGGAGGGCGCGTTATATTTATTCATAATATCTTGATGAAATCGTCGTTTGTATTTTTATTTTTGACTTATGCAATGCCTTGCCAACCGCTTCAATGTCCATTTTCACCGTAACACTTGATTGTATACTGCCCACATTATCATTTACTATAAATTTTAAATTGCTAACTTCAATTTCATCCGGCGTGATATAATCAGTCAAGCCCGGCGGATTGCCGGCAGGATATCTTTTTATTTGAAATCTAAGACTTTGTTCTTGGTATTCCACGCATTCCCCGTAAATATTTTTAAACTGCAGCCTGCTTCCCTGCAAATTATAAACTTTGCCGTTTAACTGCGGCCCGCACTCATTACCAATTGACTTCTGCGCCATTCTCATCTCTTTTGACATAACTTCAAGGGCGTATCTCATATTTTCCTGCGTGTTTTGCCCGGCGACAGCATTGCGCTGGCCCTCAACAACCATTTGAAAAATCTCGGTGGCCGCGAGTATGGTAATTGAAAATAAAGCCACAGCCACCAGCATCTCAAGCAGGGTTGTGCCAAAATTATTTTTTATTATTTTATTTAACATAGTTTACGCTGATATTTCGCTGATTTGGAACGCTGATTAGACGCTGATAAGAGTATTTCGTAATTCAAGGAAATTAATACCAATTATACAGCAAAGTTTTTACCGCGTAATCATGCGTTCTGCCTCTTTCTTTCCATCGGACTTTGCATTCCACGTCCAGATAATCAGCATTATCAACCACGGTGATTAGGCGGTAAAAAGCCGTTGCCGCGCCCGCGTTATGCGTATAAAAACCCGCGGCATCAATATTTAATCCGGCGTTATCAATGCTATTAATATCAATAATAGCGCCGCTGTAATCAATGGCATAATCACCGTCTTGAACAATATCGCTGTTTGTGGTCGCACCCGCGCCGGTTTTCCAGTCATTGCCCGCAGTCAACCAGTTTGTGTCTCTTATATTCCTTACCAGCTCCAGCCCTTCCTGCGCCAATTGCGAAGCGATTAAATCGTTTTTGCCGATATACTGAACTTGAATATTCTGCGTGATCAAAGATAAAACCCCAATCATGCCAATGGAAATGATTAAAATGGCGATTATAACCTCAAGAATACTGAAGCCGAATTGTCGCTTTAATTTATTTTTCTTCATCATATTTATAAATAGTTATTGTGTAAAAACATCATTTTCCGCGTAATTCAGCGTTCTAATCCGCGTTAAATCAGCGGGGCTTTGGCTAAAATAATAAACTTTATCAATTAGATAAATTACGATAAAATCATTTTTACACGGGAACTACTTAATCAACTATATCAACCAGCCCTAAAAAATTAACATTAATCTTTTTAACCGCGTTGCTGATATTTTCCTTCAAGGTAATTTCCACCGAAGTGTTATTATTTGTATTAATATAGGTGGTTGGATTGGGAGGCATAAAAACAATATTAACCGCATTAACCGCGACGGCAATATTAATATTGCTTATTATTATATCACTTGGCAAATCAACTGTTTTATATTCTTCGCCCGCGTCGTAATCATACTCGCCTTCGTCTTTATCGGCAAAAATAATATAGCTGTCAGGGGAAGCCGTATTAAAACGCGCGCCCCAGCCGCTTTTAGGAACGCTCCCTTCAAACTCTTGCAGGCCCAAAGAATAATTCTGCGCCGTTCTGATATCGCTTACAACCTGTTGCGCGGCCATATTCAATTTTGCCTGCCTGTCAGCCGAACGGTAATTAGCCAAAAAAATCCCGGAGATCAAAGCGATAATAAAAATGCCGACTAATAATTCGGCTATTGTGAATCCTGCCTGTGATTTTAAATCTTTTGTGGAATTCATATTAAAATAATTGGAAAATATAGGGCCCGAAAATTATCAATCCGATAACCGCCGCGGCTAAAGAAGCCAGCATCACGGCCGCGGCCATAATGTCTTTTATCTCTTTGGCATAACTGTTGATTCTCGGCTTTAAAACATCGGTTACGCGCTCAACGGCGCTGTTGATAATTTCAGCCAAAATCACCAAACTAACGGCAAAAACAAGCAAAGCCCATTCAAGACGGCTTACTTCAAAATAATAAGCTAAAAAAACAACCGCCAGCGCGGCAGCCGCTTGAACGCGCAAATTCTGCTCTTCGCGGAAAGTTTTAATTAAGCCCCTGACGGCATAGTTAAAACTTTTAAATAAACGTTTAATTCTTATCATAAAAATTTAATATAAATTTCTCCCCCAACCTCTCCATCTCTTTCGCTCCTTTTTCCGTCTTATCGTCATAACCAATCAAATGCAATAATCCGTGAACTAAAATAAAGACTAACTCATCATTTACGCTACTGCCAAACTCGCGAGCCTGCCTTTTAATTTGGGCGTAATCAATAATTACTTCTCCTAAAAAAATTCCCTCGCCCGGGAATGACAATACATCCGTCACTTTGTCTATCTTGCGGTAATTCCTGTTTAATTTTCTTATAACTCTGTCTCCGACAAAAGCGATTGATATCTCGTATTTCTTTTTTTTATATACTCTTAAAAAAAATTCCGCTGTTTTTTTAACTAACGCTAAATCAATCTTGCTTTTAGTTTTATTATTAATCTCAATCATATTAACTACCTGCCAATCTCAAAACTCTTAATCATCATCTCAAAAATATTTTTATAATCCAGTGTTTTGCTTAAGCCGGGATTATAAGCAAGGATGAAAATATATTTATACCCGTAATCGGTTAAATAAACAGTCAAGCCGTCTTCATTTTTAATGCCTTGCCAGCTATTGGTTATAATCATTCCTGAAGCGCCAACTTCGGTCTCGCCGAATTGTTTATTGTACCAGCCGCTGATTGATTCCCCGCCCGCGTTAGGTTGGACGATAATTTGCATAAATTGCTGATCGACTGATTTGAACATTACGGAATCGGCGCCGCTAATTTCGCTTTGCTGCCAGACGGCGGGATAAAGCAGGCCGTAATGATAAGCGGTATTGAAATAGCTTTTAATATTCGGATTAGCGAGCAATTTATCCGGGCCGGCCGGATTGTAAAGATTCATCATTTCGCTTAAATCATCATAGCCGTCTTGGTCGCTGTCGCGGCTGCCCGCGCCGCTGCCCAGCAATTCTTCTTCTTTGTCGGTTAAGCCGTCTTGGTCGCTGTCAACGGATATGCTTAAATCGGATGGCCGGGCCCCGGCGGCCGCTTCCGCTTCTTCCGGAGTGGATGTCGCGCCATTACTAGAAGGCGCCTCTGTTTCTAAGACATTTAATGTCGGGTACCCGACATTAAATGTCGTTTTAGGAGTCCCTGTCGCCTTTTCCTCCGCGCTCGCCTCTCCGCTTATTTTATCCGCTCCCGTTTTATCTTTTTCAACCGCCGCCGTTTCCGGCGCTGAAGGCGCCGGCGCCAAGCCGGAATCATCCGCGCCGCGGCTAAATAAATAAAAATACAACAGCGCGGCGACAACTATCAAAAATAAAACTCCTCCGACAACAATAATCAATCCGGTTGTTTTAGCCCGGCTGGATTTGACATGGGCTGAACGAAACCGCTCCGGCATAACATGGATGGTTATGTCGCTTCCAACCGCGATTTTTTTGTCGGCGAACGCCTGCGCTCCCGCTTGCTGCTCATTCTGATTCGCGGCTGAAGAAGAATCAACCGCTTCCGCGAGTTCTTGACTTATTTGCTCATTGTCCTTTTTCTTTTTAAAAAAATTAAACATAAATTACGGGAATTACATGTTTCAACACTTTTTGTCATTCCAGCGAAAGCGGGAATCCAGGGGTTAGTGGCATAAACAAGAAAATAGATAAAAGTATTAAAAAATATTAAACTTTTTATTAATTATTCACATTTTTGCGGTTCACTCCTGGATTCCCGCTTTCGCTCGCCTCGCTGAAGCTCCGGCGAAGCGGGCGGGAATGACAGGATCTAATTATTCAACGCTCTCAAATTCACAATTATTTTATCTCATACAGCTTCCCCGGGCCTTTTGGATCGTAGCCGTCCCTCACTTCATCGCCGTCTTTATGGCCGTCGCCGTCCGTATCGGGATTTAACGGATCTGTCTTGTAAACCTTGACTTCTTCGCGGTCAAACAAGCCGTCATTGTCGCTGTCAACCGAACCGGAAACTGTGCCAAGCTGTTCTTCCTCCTCATCGGACAAGCCGTCTTCGTCGCTGTCTATCGGCTGGGGAGCGGCCGGCGCGCCTTCTTCCGTATCGCCGGGCTTATCAACGGTTTCTTGCTCGCCCTCGCCGACATTGCTTGCTTCTTCGCCTCCTGTTTCCTCGCCGGCCGGAGCTAAAATTCCTTTGCCGAAATTGTTATAAGCCCAGTAGCCGCCATAAGCTACTAAAGCCAAGCACAATATGGTCGCCGCCAATACTAAAAGTTTTTTTATATTGCCGCTCCTGCCCGGCGCACCTTCTTCTCCGCTTACGCCAGCCGGCAAGCTCGCGCCTGTTTCTTTTTTGGCCTGAAAAACCGTTGGTTTCTCAGGCAATCCGCCTGCCCCGCCAGAGGCGGGGCCAACGGGCTTGTCAGAGCCGGAAAAAATATCTTCCACGGATCCTTTTGTTTTGTTGTTTAAATCATCAAACATAGGTTTAAAAGTTATTAATTATAAAATTATTTTAACAATATTCTTTTGTCATTCCCGCGAAAGCGGGAATCCAGGGGTTAGTGCATAGAATCTGGATTCCCGCTTTCGCGGGAATGACAGATAAGCGTGTTTTGTGATTCAAAGTAATAAAATATGTACAACAATCTTACTCCACGGGCGCTGCCGTTGCTTCGGCTGAATACCCGCTTTCATTATTATAAGCGTCAAGCGCGGTCACGGCAAAATAATAATCCGTCCCGTTGGTTAAATCGGTGATAACGGCGCCGGTAACATTGCCGACATTTTCAGAAGCGCCGTAAACGCCCGAACTTGTTCCGTAATAAACCTTATAACTCACAGTGTCGTCAGTATTAGCGTCCCATCTTAAATCAACTTGGCCATTGCCGGCAACGGCAGAAAAATTGGCCGGCGCGGCCGGCGGGGTTATGTCTGACGGCGCAACCTCAACTTCGCCGTAATAATCGCTTTCCGCCGTGGTATTGTAATAAGAAGTGAGGTTAAAATAATAAGTTTCATTATTGGTTAATCCCGTTAAAGTATAAGACAAAATATTGCCGACATCTTTATAATTATCGTAATCGCCGCTCGCGCCGCCCCAATACAGCTTATAGCCGGTAACGGCCAGGTCCGCGGCAGCCGGCCAAGATACGGTAACGCTTCCTCCGGTGCCGTCGTCAACCGCGGTTAAATTAACGGCTCCGGCCGGCGCGTTTTCGCGGAAAAAATAAAACTCTTTTAAAATATTTTTTTCATCGGATTTTCCTCTTATCACTGATTCGCCAACTCCGCTTAAAACCGGCGGCAAATCATCGGCCGTACCTGCCGCATCGGCATCACGGCAGTAATAAATTTCATAACTGGTGTCAAAACAACCTCCGTCAATTATTGAGCAATTGGCGTTATTGTCAATCCACGGCTGCCAGATGCCGCTGATTGGCACCGGCGGCCAGGGATTTTCGCACAAAAACACATAAACAGCGGCTTTACCGGTTTTGGATTGGCCGATTGTGTTAGGAATTATTATATTATCCTCTGTGATAGTTGCGGTTGCTTTTACATAAGTCTTGCCGTCTTTTATGTTTTGCGAAGTAACAGTCTGCAATGGATTATCCGAATTTGTCACTTGCGCCACCAAAGTATTGTCAGATGACCAGTCCCATTTCCAATTATACACGCCAGGAATATTGGCTAAGTTCTGTCCGTTAGCGGCCTTGGGATACGCTTGAAAATCATGCTCGGCTCCGGCGGTTTGGAATAAATGGCTTACCGGGTCTATTGTAATATAAGATAACTGGCAAACCTGGCTGCCGGTCTTAAATGACCAAATATAAGAATTGCCGTAAGCGCGGGCGTTAAAGGTTTCCGCGCTTGGCCCATTCATGCCGATTTTATAATAGCTTAACACGCCGTTGCCAACCGCGTCATTTATGTCGGCGTCGCCTTTTATTATAACATAGTATGTTCTGTCCGCGTCAAGCAATTGGCTTGGATTGAAAACAAGCGCTCCTTCGCCTTCCGCGTCGTTATAGCCGCTTACCCGGCCGCTGATGGCGCAATAATTATGATCGGACTCAACTAAATCATACGCTCGCGCCAATCTGGCTGCCGGCTCTAAAAATTTTCCAAGAACGGTTAAAATTTTGTAATAAACCCTAGCGAAAATACTTGTATTTAAATTTATGTCTTTAGTCAAAAATTGCGTGTTCTTCGGGCATTGTTCGCTCCCGTAATCGCCAACTGCTACAATATTGCCTGAAAAGCTGTTTATATCCATCTTCTGGTCAAAGCCAACGGTTATTATCGTGTTGCGGCAAATATCAACGGCTTCATCCGCCGGATAATTTGAATCAACGGCCAGCCGGCTATGGCAGCAGCTGTCAAGGCCGCAGCCAATGTTGGCGGGATCGCCGCATTCGCTGTCGGCCGTACAGCCGCAGCAAAGGCCTCGCGCCGCGCTCTCGCACGGCTCTTTATCGGCGATACAGCTTAAATTTTCATTGATAAGAGCGCATTGGTCGTTAGTAGGATCGCAGCAGCACAAACAGCTATCATCGCCGGCAACGCAGCCCGTGGGCGGGCCGAGATTGTCAACACAGCCGGTATCGCCCAAGCAAGTGTATCCGGCGCCGCAAACCAAATCGCAAACTCCGCTGCCGGAATTATAACAAGACAAGCCTCCGATAATTCCGCCGCTCTCGGCGCATCCCGCTTGGCAAGCGGGGATGTCGCGATAAGCGCCGCTCGCAACCAGATTTAAGCCGTCGCACTGATCTTCGTTCGGCGGAATTTGGCAATCGTAATAAGCGCAAAACCCGCCAAAAAGCAAATTTCCGTCGCCTCCGCGGCAATTATTGCCGGCCATAGCGTCTATACAGCAAGTTGTTGGATGAAGAAAACATTGCGGGGCTGTTGACAGCTGGGCGCAATCGCGGCAAACTCCGCTTGGATATTTAGAGTCGCCGGTATCGCAATATTTTCCGCTGCTGCTGGAACAGTTGCAGGCCGCGTCATGCTCCGCCTGGGTCGCGCCCGCGTTGGCGCAGCCGGTGCAATAGCCGTAAGTATCGGTATCCGGACCAACCGCGTCGCTGCCGCAATTGCCCGCGCAATCCAGCGGCGCGCAACAATCCTGGGAAGCATTGGCTATGCGGCAACAACATTCGCAAACCGCCGCGTCGCTTTTAACGCATTCTCCGGCCGCGTTGCAAACCGCGCCTGCCGGACAAATATCCTGATTAACGGCGCAAACTCCCTCATCGTCGCCGTCATAATCATCCAAACAAATAAACCCGTTGGCGCAGATATCGCAGGTTGTGCCGTCTTCTATGCATTTGCCGCCGCCGATATTGGTCCAGCCGGCCGGACAGCTTAACTTAGTATTAATATGCCATCTGCCAACGCCGCTGTAATCGGCGCAGTAAGCTGGCGCGTCTTTGCCTAAAACATCTTGCGCGATTTTTGGCAAACTGCAGCCGGCGCCGGTTAAAATACATCTGTCCAAGCCGTTATTATAAGAACAAACGCCGCCATTGCAAACCAATATATTATTACAGGATGGGTCGCAGATTCCTATTGCGGCCGGGTTGCCTCCGGTGTAATAGGAGCATTGGCCCGGAGAATTAGGGCATAGATTATCATCGCACTGGCCATTGCCGTATCCCATGCAGCTTTCAACATCGGGCTTATTCGCGCAAACGCATCCCGCGCCTGCGTCGCAAAAATCAAAACCTAAATTCTTGCATAATGAATCATCTGGCTCGCATTCCAGGGTCGCGGCATTGCTGTCGCAAGGCACTTTTGCCGAGGTGCTAAAATCCCATTCATAAACAGAACTGAATATGGTTACATAACAATTTTCATATTTTTCCATTCCTTCCAACACGCACTCGCCTTCCTTGTAAGAGCCGGCCGGACAGCAGACATTTCCAACCCCGCAACTAGCGTCTTCGGCGCAGACACCAACATTAAAATTTATGCTATTGCCAACGAGGCCGGCTTGTACCGCCCGCACCGGTCCGCTTATGGCGTCTTGATGGACTGTTGTTTCCGCTTTATCCGCGTTGCCATCCGGCCCCCAGAAAGTTATCGCGGCTCCGCTTTGGTCGCGGTTAAAATGGAATCTTGCCAAACCGGTCGCCTGCGGGCCAAAATATTCTCCCCATAGCGTAATCGGGCTGTTGTTCGCTCCGGTAAGCAACGACAATTTACACAAGCTTGGCGCCAAGGGCAAACTGCTGTCTATGTCAAAAGCATTAGGACTAAGATTGCCGGTGTCTATTGTCCACGAGCCGATCTCCATGCTTATCGCGCCATCCGCCGCGCCCGCCGGCACTTTGACAATAACCTGATTATTACTCCAAAAACTGTCGGCGCAAACATCGGGAAAATTATAATCCGCTTCAGCGCCTCCGAAATAAACTCTATTTGTTCCCTTGGCCGCGCCAAAACCGCTACCGTAAACAGTAACATATTGCCCGACCTTGCCCTTTATCGGCTCAAACGAAGTGATATACGGGCCTGTCACCGGCTCTTCATTTTTAGTAAATATTAAATAATTACTGTTAATGTTGTTTTTAATAACAAAACTCGTGGTTTTGCCTGTTTGAATATTGGGCGCTTGGGCCGCGCCTTGCAAATCAACAACAAAATTGGAATTCAGCGCCGCGGCATACTGTGTTGTTTTGCCGAAATAAGCGCTTGCTCCGGCAAGTTTGATGCCGTAATAATCAATACTGTCATCCATTACGCCGTTGTCAGGGTCCATTTTGCAAAGTCCGGGGCGAATAATCGTATTAACGATAAAATCGTCAATCGCCGGCCCGTAATCATCATCAGTCAAATCTTCATAATTATTAATGGCCGTCACCACTTTTATCGGGCCATTGCCCGCGCCAACAGGCACAACCGCTATTATCTGGTTATCCTGCCAAACGCTGTCGCACTGGGGATTAACGCTATTAGCTAAGTCAGCTTGAATCCATCCGCCGGCGCCATCGGAAAAATAAATTGCGCCGGGATTATCGCCGAAATTCTTGCCGCCGACAGTGGCTAAATTGCCTATTGCTCCGTTAGCCGTATCGGTATTGCAGGTATTGGGAGAAAAAGCGGCGCAATCGCCGTCGCTTTGGCAAGCGGTATTGATATCGCCGTCGCAAAATCCGCCAACCGGCGCCAGCCAATAAATAACCGGCTTGATTTGGCAAAGACAGCAATTATTTACTCCGGCGCCATAACCCGCGTCCGCGCAGGTACTGGCATCGCCGGAGCAATCGCAAAACGCGGAAGCGCACTTATCATTATTATTGTAGCAATCTATCCCCAAGGCAACGCAATCGCTCGCCAAATCAGCGCCGCAAGCCGCTCCGACGCAAGCCGCGCACTCTCCGCCGCAATCAACGCCTAATTCCGGCTTGGCCGGATCAATCAAATCAGGGTCGCCCGCGCCGTCTAATTCGCTGTTGCAGCAATGGGCCGGCCGCATGGTTGTTGTTTGGCTTTTGCTGGCGCTGTTGCCGGCAAGATCTTCCGCGTCAGCTCTTAAAGTTATCGGCTCTCCCGGCGTATAGCCGCTGCCGTCAAAAACAACAGGCAGACCTTCGTCAAAAGTGTTAAAAGGGCTGTCGCTATCCAGATTAACGGCCGGATTATTTCCGGGATCGTTAATTGACGCTCCGCTGATAAAAAACTCAATGTTGTCAATTCCCGAATCATCAGTCGCCCAGCCGTAAATTTCATTGTTCGGAGCGGCGCAAACTTGATTAAATATCAAACCGGCCTCGGGGTCCTGGCAGTCAATCTGATCGCCGGTGGCAAAGGTAATCGCGCAAGGCCCGAAGCCGGTACAGCTAAGTTCCAAGCCGCCAACGCTTAATATGCCGCCCGCGCCGTTCACCGCCGTTACTGTAATATTTTCATTTTCCGGCAGGCAATTTACGGCTCCGCAGGGGTTAACAGGACAAGCCGCGTCAGGCGTAAAAATAATCCGGCTGGATTCAACCGCCGCCGAGCCGGGAATTTCCGCGGCCGCGCCGTCGGTTACCTGAAATGTGCCGGCTATCCCGGGGCTTACCGTGCCTGAATCAACGGATGTGTTAAAAGTAAATTTAATTTTTATATTTCTTATGACATTGGCGCTGCCGTCCGTTGGCACGGTGGAATTAATGAAAAAAGTGTTGACTCCCGGCTCAATCTCAGGACAAGGCTGGCAAACTTCGCTAATGCAACATTCTCCAACCGCGCAAGGAGGATCGCAACCCCCTCCGGCGCCTCCGCCAGTGGCTTCCAATAATTTTTGCATTACAAAAGTGGCAATGCCGAAAGAAACCAAAATCAATACCAAGCCGATAGCCGCGTTGATTAAAATCTTTTTTGCTTTGTCAATTTTAGCGGCGTCTCCGCCGGCGGTCATCCATGTCCAGCCGCCGTAAATTACGATTATAACCGCGATAATGCCCAGAAAGCCCAAAGCGATCCTGATGATATTGGCTGCAAGAACGCGCGGATCTTCCGTATCACCCAGCCCTAACGCGGTTCCGATAGCGGCTTGTTGCCCGCCCCAAACATCCACCGCGGCCAAAGCGAAATGAACCGCGGCAAAGGTGGCTATAACTAAAGCAAAAAAAATAATTAAATTTTTGGTTTTGTTAAACATGCCTAAAATATTTAGAATTACGAATCAAGAATTAAGAATCAAGGACAATAGAATAATTTAATTAAAAACCTAAAACCTTAATTCTTAATTCGTAATTCTTAATTCGCAATTACGGGCAGCTGCTCCCCGCGCTTGGCACTCCTCCGCAACAAGAAGGTCCTCCGATGCAGCCGGGACCGGTGCTTGGCTTAAAGCAATTTTGGTAAATATCCCTGACGCCCGAGCCGACTTGTGCCCTATAGCCGGTTGAATCGGCGAACATAGAGTGCTTGAGCTGGGCCTGGGTCCAATCCGGCGCGCCGTCAAGCGGAACGCTGGAGTCATTATCTGTTTTTACGACCCAATATCCCACCGGCTTGTTGGTGAAATTCCAAATGTTAATCAGTTGATGGGTTACATTTTCGTCGCCGCTTTCAATAGTCCTGCTGCCGGTTGACAAACTGCTTGACATCATTAATTTGGAAAAATTAATTAATATCGGATTAACCAAATGAATACCAGTATCCCCCTGGTTCATCGGCTGTTCAACGCCGTTAATGTCAACTTGCCTGATCGCCGTGATTTCAGGAACGGCTAAATCAATTTGGCCGCTGATAAAAAACGACCACTGATAATTATCGCCATCGGCAAGATTCGGGTTGTTTTCATTATAAAAAGTAACAGGACCGTCGGCGCCGTTATCGCGGTTGCCGTCCAAAGAGTTTAAAGCCATATCCGCTATGCCGTCTAAAGGCGCGGCTGACAAAGGATAATTTTCGCCGGCGCTGTTTTGGCAATGCCCTGCCGCGCAAATATTATACGGGCTCCTGCTGGCGCAGTTATCCGCGCCGCAATCAGCCAGGCCGGCCGCCATTAATTCTGCTTTTATATGGCTGTTTTCGGGCAAACAATAAATTTTTTCCCCGCAGCCGTTAACTCCGCAAAGATTGTTGGATATAAATTCAACTGTTTTATATTGGTTGGAAACCATGAATTTTCCTTCTAAATAATCGTTGGCGCAAACGCCGGTATCGCACTTAAACGAACGGCAGTTAATGTCAGCCGCGCATGCCCCGCCGGCGGGAACCGCGGCCAAATCACCGTTTACAACCCTGATATAATCGGCCACTTCGCTCGCGCTGCCGGAAACTGTTGAAGGATTAATGGCTTCATTGAAATTAATCTGGATAACGGCGTTTCTCGGCTTGTCTTTCGCGTCATTAACGGTAACAATCGTCTCTTGGTCTTGCCCGCCTGACATTGAATCTATAGTTAAAGCGGATGTATTGCTGGTTGATAAAACAATATTATTCCCGGCCGCTCCGGCCGTTTTTGCCGTTATCTTGACAATATTTGGAGTGGCGCCGATCGCGGCGAAAACAACCGGATGGCTTGCCAGCGCGGCAACGATGTTGCTTGCCGTTCCGTTGACAGCAGCGCCTATTTGAATTTGGTTGCCGACCGGCGCGCCGGCGACAAAAGTATAAGTAATGCCGCCAACGGTCAAGGTGTCGGCCTGCTTTTCGGCCGTCACGGCAATTGTCCAGGAATTACCCGATGTAAAAGTTCCGTCCTCCGGAGTTAACGTTAAGCCGCAGCCCAAAGAGGCGATGTTATCCGTTATATCATCTCCGGTAACTATTCCTAAAGGGCCGGAAACAACGGCCTTGTTCGTCGCGCCGTTTATGGAAACGGCTATTATCCCGTCCTGCACGCAGTTATACGAGCCGCTTACTGCCGCGTCTTCCGAAGTTCCCAATTTTGTCGGCGGATTTTGGACAGTAGCAGGCGCGTAGGCATAAGGCTTGCTGTTTACCACAATGCCGCCGCTTGCCTGAACGGCAGCGGATATTGCGTTTATTTCATCGGCTTGATTGTCCGGTCCGGGAAAAATTCCGCCTTCTTTTACCTGCGGGGGCTCCAGATCAATCTTATTGCTCACTTCAAACTGCCATTCAAAATAATCCGTCTTGCAAGTGGAAAAAATCCCTTTGCCGTCGGATAATTTTAAAATATCATTGGATAAATAAACAGTGTGCCAAATATATTCCGAGGGCGAGCCCAAATAATTTTTTGTAATAAAGACAAATGTCTTGTTGTCGTTTGTGGAAACGGCCGCGTCAACTATGTTGTTATCGCAAGAAGTTGTCTCGCAAGCGTCTCCGGCATTAGTTTTAAATATCCTTATATTTTCCGGTATGATAAGCTCTCCATTATCGCAAATACCGTTGTTGTTTCCCCCTGCGTCATCGCAAACCGTGGCCGAATCAACCTCTTCCCTGAAAGTAACCACTATGGCGGTGTTGCGGGGAACTTCTTTTTGTCCCGGCTCCGGGTACACGCTCGCGATAGAGCAGCTGCCCAGCGCCCCGATGCCGGCGCCGAATTGGGGCGGCTTACCGTCGCCCGCTCCGCCCGCGCCTGTCTGCTCCAGTAATTTATTTATAATAAAGCTTACGAGGCCGAAAGAAGCTAAAATGATAATTAAGCCGATTAAAGCGTTTTTTAAAATACTCTTTGCCTGTTCTATTTTTTGCTCATTCCCGGCGCTGGTCATCCATAAAAAACCGGCATAAATAATCAGCCCCAAAGCGATAACGCCCAAAAAGCCCAAAGCCACTCTGATTACGCTGGCGGCGATAATACGCGGGTCTTCCGTGCCCAGCCCTATCGCGCCCTCCACAGCCGTCTTTGTCCCGCCCCATGGGTCCACGGCGGCCAACGCGAAATTAACCGCGGCAAAACAGATCGTGAACAAACAAATAAATATTATTAAATTTTTTATTCTTTTTCTTTTGAACATTTGAACATTAATTAAAATTAAAAATTAAAAATTAAAAACCAAATACCAAAAACAAATATTTTAAAACTTAAAAATTTTTTAATTTTTGCGTATTTATATTTTTATTTTTAATTTTTGATATTTGATATTTGGTATTTATCCCCTTTGACTTATACACAATTTTATAATATTATTATAACATAAAATAGAAATAAAATACAAAATGACTATAAATCAAGTTATTAACAAAATAAAAGAAAACGATCCCAAGGCGGACACCACCCTGCTGGAATTGGCGTATGAATTCGCCCAGAAAGCCCATGGCGGCCAAAAAAGAAAAAGCGGCGAGTTTTATATCCAGCATTGCCTTCATACCGCTTTTGTTTTAGTTCAAATGAAAACGGACTTGAATACTGTCATCGCCGGCCTGTTGCACGATATTCCGGAAGACACCGAATATACTCTGGATGAAATAAGAAAAAATTTCGGCGATGAGGTGGCCGACTTGGTGGAAGGCATCACTAAATTAAGCAAGCTTAAATACCGCGGCATTGAAAGATACCGCGAAAGCCTGCGTAAAATGTTTTTGGCGATGGCTCGCGATTTGCGGGTTATTTTGATTAAATTCTCCGACCGCCTGCATAATTTAAGAACTTTGGACGCTTTGCCTGAAGAAAAGCGCAAACGGATAGCCCGGGAAACTTTGGAAATTTACGCGCCGATTGCCGGCCTTTTGGGCATCTGGCGGCTAAAGTGGCAGATGGAAGACATTTGCTTTAAATATCTTTATCCCGATGAATTTAAAAAATTAGAATATAAATATGAAGTGGAAAAAAAGCTTGAGCGCAACCAGTATATTCAAAAAATAAAAAATATTCTCGGCCAAAAACTAAACCAGGCGGATATTAAATATAAAATAGAAGGGCGGTTTAAGCATCTTTACAGCATCTACCAAAAAATGCAGCAAAAAGACCGCAAATTCGATGAAATCCACGATGTGTTCGCTTTAAGAATTATCGTGCCGACCATAGCCGACTGCTATAAAACATTGGGCATAATACATTCGCTCTGGAAGCCGAAAACTTCCCGCTTCAAAGATTATATCGCGATGCCGAAGCCCAACGGCTACCGCAGCTTGCACACAACGGTTTTCGGGCCCGAAGGCAAAGCCTCTGAATTCCAAATCAGGACGGCTGAAATGAACGAGGAAGCTATGTACGGCATTGCCGCCCATTGGTATTACAAACAAAAGGACGGCTCATATGAAGACGGCTTAAATCAACCGAGATGGATTAAAGAAATTTTAAAAATCCAACGCGACGCCGAAACCACCAGCGATTTTATCACGCAGATTAAATTTGACGTTTTCCGCAACCGTATTTTTGTTTTTTCTCCCAAAGGCGATGTTTTTGACTTGCCTGACGGCGCGACCCCTATTGATTTCGCCTATGCCGTCCATACGGATATAGGCAACCACGCGACAGGCGCTTTAATCAACGATAAAATAGCCACGCTTGACCATGAATTAAAAAACGGCGATTTGGTTGAAATTATCATTGATAAAAAACGCAAAGGGCCGAATTATGACTGGCTTAAATTCGTCAAAACCAATAAAGCCCGCAACAAAATCAAGCAATATTCGCGAAATTCCCGTTTTGAAAGCATAAAGAGATTGATACCGGGAATATAAATTACTTTACCATCTTCTCGCCGGCTCTTCTTTAAGTTTGCCTATCTTCCGCAAGTATTCTTTTTTTTCACGCAATTTTCTGCCTACTAAAGCGCTCTTTTTCTGTTCGCTTCTGCTTTTTTTGGGCCGCAAAAATTGCGCCTGGCGGGCTTGATACAGCTTGCCGCTTTGCTGCAATCTTTTATTGAAACGTCTTAAAAAACTTTCAAAACTTTCCCCTTTTTTTCTTTTAAATTCAACCACAATGCACCTCCAATCTTTTCTCAATTTCGCTTTTTGTCTTTTTATAATCAATTATCTCCTGAATGCCCGATTCCATATCCCTAATTAAAATCGTGCCGTCCATTATCTCTTTTTGGCCCAAAATCAAGGTATACTTGACATTCAGCTGGTTGGCGATTTCCAGTTGCGATTTCAAGCTGTCTTTGGTAAACGCTTCCCTCACGCGAAAACCCGCTCTGCGCAGTTCCTCAAATAAAATTATGGCCTTTCTTCTGGCCTGGTCGCCCAATTGCGCCAAAAATACATCCGGCTCGCCGTCCCGCTTGATTGGAATATTATTTTCTTTAATCTTCATAACCGCGCGTTCAATGCCCAGTCCGAAGCCGCAAGCCGGAGTGGGGCGGCCACCCATTTTCTCAATTAAATTATCATAGCGTCCGCCTCCGCCCAAAGAAATCTGTCTGCCGCCCGCGCCGGCGGAAGCGGAAGCGGTCTCGCCTCGCTCGCCTCGCTGAAGCTCTGGCGAAGCGGGCCCGCCTAGACTCAACGAGGCTGGCTGAAACCTCGCCTCGCTCGCCTCGCTCGCCTCGCTGAAGCTCTGGCGAAGCGGGCTGAAGCTCTGGCGAAGCGGGTCCGGCGAAACGGGCCAAATTTCAAAAACCGTCCTTGTGTAATAATCCAGCCCTCTTACCAAATAAGGATTTAAATTATAAGGCATGTCCAAGTCATCCAAATATTCCAGCACTTTGATAAAATGATTGCGGCAATTATCGCATAAGCTGTCCACAATCTGCGGCGCTTCAAGGGCAAGCTCAATGCATTTTTCTTCTTTGCAATCAAGCAGGCGCAAAGGATTTTTAACCAATCTCTTATTGCAGTCGCCGCATAACTTAGCCCTTTTACCCCTTTCTTTATAATACTCCGTTAATTTGGCCGTGTACTCTTTGCGGCATTCGCCGCAACCGATGCTGTTGATTTGAATCTGCGTTTCAATCTGCAATTCGCGGAAAAAATTATAAGCGATTAAAATCAACTGGGCGTCGGCTATCGGGCTGGGATCGCCGAATATCTCCAAATCAAACTGGGTATGCTGGCGAAGGCGGCCTGACTGGGGCTTTTCATGGCGAAATAAAGGGCCTATCCAAAACAACTTAACCGGCTGGGGCAGGTTGAACATGCCGTGTTCAACATAAGACCTAACCAAACCGGGGGTCGCTTCCGGACGCAACGCCACTCTTTCTCCGTTTTTATCAATAAAAGCGAACATTTCCTTGGTAACAATATCGCTGGTTTTGCCCGTGGAGCGCTCGTATAATTCCAAGTTTTCCAAAACCGGAGTATCGGTCCTCTTAAAGCTGTAAACTTTTGCCAATTCAACCGCTTTTTTAATAATTAAATTCCAATATTGGTATTCTTCCGGCAATACGTCTTTCATGCCCCTGAGCCGGACAAACCTTTTAGCGCCTTTGGGGCGAATTTGCCTGTTTCCTTCTTCAATTTTTTTCTTCATTCTCGGCATATCTCTTGTCATTCCCGCGAAAGCGGGAATCCAGTTTATTTAAATTTTAAAATTGATACTCCGGCGCTTCAAACAGCCCTGCCCTGTCAAAAGGCCAGCCCCTGAGCAGCGCCTTGCCTATAACAAAACTTTTATTAACCGGCCCGAAACTGCGCGAATCCCTGGAAGCGTTGCGGTTATCGCCCAAGAAATAATATTCATCCTCGCCCAAGCTGATCACCTCTTCGTTTAAATTGTAAGTTTTAACTCCATCGGCTAAATAGGGCTCATTTAATTTAATTCCATCGGGATTATCCTGATTATAAATATAAATCTCGCTGTCTTTAATTTGTATTTTTTCGCCCGGCAAGCCGATTGCCCGCTTGATAAAATACTCCTGCGGATTTTTGGGATAGCGGAAAACAACGATATCTCCCCTTTGGGGCCCCGCGAAACGATAGCCTATTTCATTGATAATTAAATATTCTTCATCGTAAAAATTCGGCTCCATTGAAGCGCCTTTGACAATAAAGGGCTGAATTAAAAAATACCTTATAGGCATTATTATTACCAATGAAATTACTACCGCTTTGATTAATTCAAACGTAAAATTAAAAAAATTTCTCATCATCATACAAATAAAATTATTGCCATAAATCAAAAATGGCTTTTGTTTCTTAAATTTGTTTATATTATAGCAACAAAAAATAAAAAGGGCAAACTACCAAGGCAATTGATAAATTGTTGCGCAAATTGTGAATGCTATGGATATACGAGCAGGAGCGGCATTAGTGATCGGCTCATTGGCGCGTAACGCCGAAACCGTTATTGTTGACGCGTATCAAATATTTAGAGGTTATCAAAATTTTGTAAATGATTTGAGAAATTTTGGAATTGATATAAAAACAGGAGAGATGAAATGAAAAAAGTAAAAGATAAAGAAAGTTTAATTGAAAAATGGGAATACGCGGCCATACCAGCGGTCAAATTTACACAACAAAAAATAGACTGTCGAGGTTTAATTAGCGCGGGAAGCTGCTTTTCCAGAAATTTGAATCGTTGGCTTATGCATTCTGGTTTAACTGAACTGCAAATGCCATGGGGCATACTTTATAATCCCTTTTCAATAACTATGGAAATAATAAGATTGTTTGATAAAGTGGATTGGCAAAACGGAATAATTTATGAAACAGACAAAGTCGGGAAAATAATTAGATATAAAGATCCATGCTTGTTTTGCATCAGATTTCTCAAAGCGAAAAAAATGTTTATTATTTTCCGGTGTATGAGATTGTACAAGCGCTTCTTGAACAGAATTTTCAAGTTTGGCAAGAAGACGGCAGACATGTGACTGCGTCGGTTGTTGATTTTATCGCTAAACAATTTGTTGTGAATTTTGGCAATGATAAAATACCTATTGACAGTTCTTCTGATTTTTGTGTGCCATTTGTAAATGGCAAAGGCAAGATATTAGGGCGTTTGCGTGTTGATGGCAGAGTGATTTATGATTGAACTATATCCTTAAAGTTTGTATAATGAAAACAGATGGAGGGATAGATAAATATGGATAAAAAAATTATCAGCAATCTTAAAGAAGCAATTAACGACGGCATATCGCCCGGTTGCGCATTAGTTGTATTGAGAAAAGGAAAGGAAAAAATAAATTTTTCTTACGGTTATTTTTCCGATAAAGATAAAACCAAAGTAACCTCAGACACTCTTTTTGATCTGGCGTCAATAACTAAATTATACACCGCAGCTGTTATTTTGCAGCTTCAGGAGGCGGGCGAAATCAACATTCACGATAAAGTTGCTGTTTATTTGCCGGTTTTTTCAAAATCCGAATTAAGGATTATTGACTTGCTCACTCATCGCGCTAATTTCGGACTAAAACTTTCGGAGTATAGGAATGATTTGAAAGAAAAATTCGAAACCGCAATTTTTAATGTGAGCCCCCCCGCCAAATCAACCCCTGAAGTTCATTACGAGAACATTACTTATATATTTTTGGGGCGGATTATTGAAATAATTTGCCAAAGGCCGCTAAAAGAAATTTTTTCTGATTTTTTTGATAAATTCGGACTAAAAAATACTGGATTGGGGCTAAAAAATAAAAAGAAATTTATTTCCCCGCCGACTGAAATCAGAAAAGGACTTGTGATACAAAACTCAACTCACGATGAATCGGCGGATTTGATGGGAGGCATAGCGGGTAGCGCGGGAATTTTCGCAAGCGCATCTGATTTGGCTATATTTGGTAATTTATGGCTGGAGGGTAGAGTCATAGCTGGAAATAATCTCAATAAAGTTTTTGCCGACTACAGTAAAAAGGGAAATAGATCGCAGGGGTTGGGATGGCATCAAGATCTTTACGGCCATTCAACAAAAAACCGAAAAATATATCTTCATCCCGGATATACGGGATGTTTATTGGCCGTTCATGTATCAAGCAATACGGTTTGCGCTTTTACTTGTAATCGGACATATTACGGAAGAGATAACATTAAACATCGCGAGATAATGAAACAACTTGTTGATTTTATTTCTTAGTAATGATTAATATAATTATTAATTATTTTGCCGAGAGGGTAATAAATATTCTCTCGGCTTTTTATTTTTAATTAAAATATCTGCTACCATAATTATATGAATACTACCAAGTCCTTACACCCGCCTCATCTTGCACATCTTCGGCGTTAAGTATTCTATGAACAAGCGCGCATGCTTGTTTTTATTTCTTTTCTATTATATATTATTTATAGGATCTTACAAATAATTTTATTTTTATGTCGTATTTTATTATTAACGGAGGAAAAAAATTGCATGGCTCTATCAAGGTTAATCCTTGCAAGAATTCAGCTGTAGCCATTTTATGCGCCTCTTCCATGATCAAGGGAGAAACTACGGTTATCAATGTTCCGGCTATTGAGGAAATTAAAAGAATAATAGAAGTTCTAACTTCAATCGGATTAAAAATTACTTGGCAAAAAGAGCATGGGTTAAAAATCATTAATGACGGGAAAATAAAACCGGAAAACATAAATTATAAATCATTCGCCAAAACAAGATCAGGACTATTGCTCCTGGGATCTCTTTGCGCCATTAAAACTAATTTTTCTTTACCAAAAACAGGCGGCTGTAAATTAGGAAAAAGAACCGTTAATCCCCACATCTTAGCTTTGGAGCATATGGGCATTAAAATAAAAGAGACGGCTAACTCTTATATCGTCGCGAAAGAACATCCGGTCGGAGCGGAATTTGTTATGTATGAATCAGGGGATACTGCCACAGAAAACGCGATTATGGCCGCTTCTTTAATTAAAGGCAAGACCATTATCCACTTCGCTTCTTCCAATTACATGGTTAGAGATTTGTGTTATTTCTTGAAAAAAGCGGGCGCGAAAATTAATGGATTAAATTCTTTTAAAATAACTGTTGAAGGCGTAAAAAAATTAGAACCGGTCAAGGATTACCCGATAATGCCTGATCCCATAGAAGCTATGACATTAATATCAATTGCCGTCACTACTAAATCCAATTTAAAAATAATCGGCTGCCCGATTGACTTTCTTCGCTTGGAATTGGAAAAATTGCGCGTTATGGGACAAAAATTAAATATTAGCGCCGCCTATAAATCAGCTAATAATTTTTTTGACTTGGTTGATATTGAAATTATTCCTTCAAAATTAATCGCCTTGCCGGACAAAATCTACGGAAGTCCGTATCCGGGCTTAAATATGGATAATCTTCCTTTGTTCTTGCCCATACTTACTCAAGCCGATGGCCAAACGTTAGTTCATGATTGGACTTATGAAAATCGAGCTATTTATTATACGGAACTTAATCGTCTGGGCGCTGACATTATGTTGCATGACCCGCATCGTGTTACTGTGTCCGGTCCGATAAAACTAAAGCCGGCGGAAATTATTTGCCCCCCGGCATTAAGGCCGTCAATAAATTTATTAACTTGCATGCTGGCAGCTTCCGGAAAATCCATACTAAGGAATGCTTATCCGATAGATCGGGGATATGAAAATATCGTTGGCAGGCTTAATGGCGCAGGCGCTGATATATTAAGGATAGATGAATAAAAAAAACCGTCCCTTTGCAAAAATAAAAAAATCTCTGTATAATTTAAACAACTAACAACTATGACGAACAATATTGAAATTAATTTAAAACCGCCTGAGGAATCGGACGGACAGCCGAAAACAAATTTTGAAGAAGCAAAACCGGCCGGGGCGAAAAAACTGTTAAAAAATTTGCTCTATATTTGCGTTTTCCTGACTGTTTCTTTTTCTTTGTTTTATATCAACGCCAATATCTCGGAACAAAATTCATCGTCATCGTCATGGTTTGACAAAATACCCATCCTCGGGCGCATCAAGCATTTGGTTGAAAGCGCGGACAAGCAATTAAAGGGCGAAAAGGCCGACAGAATTAATATTCTTTTGCTGGGCATGGGCGGTAAAAATCATGAAGGCGGATATTTAACCGACACGATTATACTGGCGAGCCTGCAGCCTTCAATAAAAAAGGCGGCAATGCTTTCAATACCGCGCGACATGGCGATACCGATTGAAGATATGGGCTGGAGAAAAATAAACAATGTCAACGCTTACGCTGAAACGCAAACGGCCGGTTCGGGCGGGCTGGCCTCAAGCCAGGCCGTAAGCGATGTTTTAAATATGCCGATTGATTATTACGTAAGGATTGACTTTGCCGGCTTTATTAATATTATTGACAAATTGGGCGGCGTTAAAATTTACGTTGACAACACTTTGGACGATTATAAATACCCGATTATGGGAATGGGCGATGCCGAGTCATATGAAGCCAGATATGAACATCTGCATATTGAAAAAGGATGGCAAGACATGGACGGGGAACTGGCTTTAAAATACACCCGTTCGCGGCACGCGGCCGGGGCCGAAGGATCGGATTTCGCCAGGGGCAAGCGGCAGCAAAAAATACTGGAAGCGGTAAAGGAAAAAATTTTGTCTATAAATATTCTGTTTGAGCCGAAATTAATCATTGACATTATGGATGAACTGCAAGAACACATAAGCACAAATCTAAAAACATGGGAAATTATTAAAATCTGGAGCATCTTTAAAAATATTGAAACCGATAGTATTATAAATAAAGCGCTTGATAACAGCCCTAACGGACTCTTGACCGACACGATAAATGAAAGCGGGGCTTATATTTTAATACCGCGCAACGGAGATTTCTCGGAAATCCAATATTTGGCCGGCAATATTTTCTCGGACGCGCCGGCCGAAGCCAAAACGCAAGTAAACCGCGAGAAAGCGGCTATTGATGTCCGCAACGGAACTTGGATAAACGGCTTGGCGACTAAAGCCGCTTTGGATTTGGAAAAATACGGCTTTGATGTTATTCATATCAGCAATTGCGGCCGGCAAAATTTTCAAAATTCAGTCATTTATGATTTAACCGGCGGCGCGAAACCGCAATCTCTAACCATACTTAAAGAAAAAACCAAGTCCAATATCTCTATTGAACTGCCGCAGTGGCTGATTGATGATTTGGCCAAAGAATTGGCCGGCCAAAAAAATCCCATTCAGCCCGATTTTATTTTAATTCTTGGCCAAAGCGCGGACAGCACGGCTTCAGGCGCCGAAAATACGGCAGAGTAAACTAAATATAAAAATATAAATTTCTAAATTATAATTCCTTAACTAAAAATTAATATAAATTTTGAATTTCCAATTTTTAATTTTGAACCAATTTTGAATGACAGAACTTTTAAACATTTAAAATTCAAAATTAAACATTCAATCAAAATTCAAAATTCAAATTTCAAAATTAAATCTATTCAAAGCTTAAAAATTATCTTTTAATCTTAACTATGAATTATGATATAAATAAAAAATATCCACTGGTAGTAATCTTCGGCCGCGCCAATGTCGGCAAATCCACTCTTTTTAACTGCCTCACTGAAAAAAAACAAGCTTTAGTGTCGCCGATAGAAGGCGCGACCAGGGACAGCAATATCGGCCAAGTAAGCTGGCGGGACAAAACTTTTGAA
>JAUYAT010000009.1 GCA_030693295.1 bacterium | reverse complement strand
AAGAACGGTTTTGAGCGAGCATTCTGCTGATTTCTTCCCGCTCATCTAAACTTAATCTTTTGTAATTTTTCATATGAATCCAACTTAACATTTTTGGCGCTCCGCGCCAATATTGTTGCGTTAGATTCTGGAATCAAACTTGTATTATAATTATATATTTTATGTATTTTATTATATCACTTTTTAATATATCATGCTATGCTAAAATAATGGTTTAACGTAAAAATAAATAAAAATGCTTAATATTCTTAAAAAAATCCGGTTTATTTTATCTGGGAGGGTCATTAAATTAACACCGGCTAAAAAAACAATTGGGAATGTATTGTTGTCATACACTACTCTGCCATTTCTTAATCCAAAAAGCGTAGACGGACACACAAACAGATGGGAATGCGTGGAAATTGCGCGAATATTTATTAAACATAACTACAGCGTTGATATTATTGACCATACAAATAAGTCTTTCATTCCTAAAAAAAATTACAAATATTGCATTGACGCGCAGGATAATATAGAACGGTTATCCCCTTTTCTTGGCAAGAATTGTTTAAAAATATTCCACATCACCACCGCGCACTGGCTCTTCAACAACACGGCGGAATATCGCCGCCTGCTTGATATAAAAGAGAGGCGTGGCGTAGCGCTTGCGCCGCGGCGGACACTCCCGCCGTCGCGCAACATAGAACTTGCCGACGCGGTTGCCATTCTCGGAAATAATTTCACTGCCGGAACATACGCTTACGCGAAAAAAACTATGTATCGCATCCCCATCTCAACGACGCATCTCTACCCGTCGCCGGAAAATAAAAACTTTGAAAGCGCAAGAAATGGCTTTATCTGGATTGGCGGCGCAGGGATGGCGCATAAAGGATTGGATTTAACGCTTGAAGCTTTTAGCGAAATGCCAAAATGCAATTTAACAATCTTTGGAAAAAAAGACGAAGATTTCGAAGAAGCCTACAAAAAAGAATTGTGCCAAACGCCAAACATACATTACATCGGCCATACGGATTTAGGAAGCCGTAAATTTAAAGATATTATTGAAAATTCCATAGCAATTGTCTTCCCTTCTTGCTCCGAGGGCTGTTCCGGAGGAGTGGTTACGGCAATGCATGCGGGGCTTATCCCGATAATAAGCCTTGAATCAGGCGTAGATGTAAATAATTTTGGTATTATACTTAAAGAAAACACTATTAACGAAATCAAAAAACAAGTTCAATATTTAGCTTCTCTGCCATCTGAAGAATTAAAAAATAAAGCAATTAAGGCATGGGAATACGCTCGTAATAATCATACAAGAGAAAGATTCAGCAAAGAGTACCAAAAAATTATTAATAAAATTTTATTTATAAAAATAGAATCTTCATAAATGAGTTTGCCTGTTATACTGCTGTAATGCTTGTGCAGATCTCCATAATAAGAGAAACCGAGATTTTGCATTAGTTGATTTATATCACTGAATAGCGGCTGGTTTTCATAAAGCTCAACAAACGATGTTTCAATAATCGCAACCGCGGCTTTTTTGATAGTTTCTTTGCCTCCCAATATAACTTTATCCTCAAATCCTTGCACATCAATTTTAATCATTATTTTTTCCTTGCATTCTTCATTCTCAAATATTTTATCAAGCCGTTCAATTTTTATTCTTTCAATGCTTATATATTTGCTTTTGGGGTAAAGAGATTTATGGAGATTTGTCATTGTGAGCATGGAAGAGCTTGGGTGAAATGAACTTTTTTGCATATCCACTATTCCCTTGTTCTCCCCAAGAGCGACATTGTAGGCCTTAAAATTTGCATCGCCTGTCATCGTTGATGCAAGGGTTTTGTAGCAATTTTGCAATGGTTCAAAGCTATAAATAAAAGCGTCAGGAAACATCCTCCTCATTTCTTTGGCAAAACAACCCTCATTTGCCCCTATATCAATAATTGTTTTTATGCCAAGCGGCTTGATTGTTGTTTCATAAATTGGATGATATTTTATTACATCATACCCAAATTTATTCAGTATTTTTTTTATTTTCATTAACATATTTTTATGCTAATCTATATGATTTCATTATATTTTTTACAGGCGCTCCATTAATGATTTCTATATATTCGTTATTTCTTTTTTTAAATATAATTGGATAAAGCCATAAAAAGAAAAATTCAATTTTTGGGAATTTATACGCCAATCTGGATTGAGGCGAGAAGAATAGCCGAGTATTCCACGCGGCCCATTCTCTACGCGGGCGTATTTCTAATTGTTCATGTTTATACTTTGCGACATCTTTACTTATTTGATTCTCGCGCTTTCTAAAACAACTTACGGGAATATTAAGCGGCCAGAGCGGCGCATATTTAGCAAATTGAATCCAGAGCCAATAGTCAGCGGCGCTTCGGAAATGCGCAGGCATTGGCCCGGCCCTTTTCCACATATCTGTCCGCCAAAAAACACTGTCCTGCTCAATAAAGTAAGCTTCTTGGCCATATATGCCTTGAGCGATCCAATCCTGATGATATATTTTGCAAGCGCCTCGGCGAATTTTTTTGCCGTTTTCGTCAATTGTAGAAGTGACGCCTTTTAGCCATTGTATGTCAGGGAATGCTCTATATGTCCGCGCTATGGCATCAAATGCCCCCGGTTCATACACATCATCCGCGTTAATCCAGGCGCATATATCGCCGGTGGCTTTATCAAATCCTTGGTTAATCGCGTCATACATGCCGGTATTTACTTGAGCCATGCAGCGCATTGTTGCTTTTTTGCATTGAACAGGGTATGCGCGAGAATGTATCAGGCCTTCATATTGCTGAGCTATGGCATAAGTACGATCTTTTGATCCGCCATCAATAATAATATATTCAATTTCAAAATCGCCTGCTTGTGAAAGCACGCTTTTAATAGTTTCTTCAATCCATTTTTCCATGTTATACGCAGGCGTGATAATAGAAAATTTCATATTAATTTTTTGGTTAAATAATATATTCTTCATATCCGGGATAGTCCGGATTTTGCATTTTTACATTCCAAAGATACATGGGAAGCTTGAATGACCAGCTGTTTTTATATATATACGCCGCGCGAAAAGCGAAGTCGCGGCCGGAACCGCGGCCGCTTGGCACCCCCCAAGTTCTTTCGTTTCTTTTTCTAAAAAATATGCCATCATCTAAAACACAGCGCTTAAAAAGCATGCTATTATCCGCGCCCGGATAGCAGTCTAACCGTTTGTAAAAGAGTTTGCGAGTGTAAGGAAACCATTTTATTGTAAACGGTATAAATCGGTGGAATGGCTCTATCATTAGGATTCCTTTATTTTGTTTAGCCATAGATGCAATTACATCCGGTTTAATTATAATAGATTTTTCTCCTTTATCAGCGATAATTCTTTCAACATCAAGCTTTTTATTAATTATGTCCGCGGTAAGTTGATGCCATTGGATAGTAACTACTGTCGCATTATATTTTACCGCCAATTTGTATTGGATTTCAATACGATTTAGAAGAGAGGCATCGTCTGCGTCTTGAGTTGTTATCCAATCTCCTTTAGCCAGCTTAAAGCCGTAATTACGCGCGGCATATCCGGAATTTATATCATAGCCCCGCCAATTAGTTTTTGGTTCATTGCCTTTAAATAGGTGGTATTGGACTCTATAATCCTCTTTTTTTATATTCTCAACTATATTGCGCGTGTCATCGCTGCTGTTGTCATCAACTACAATGATTTCCAAGTTTTTGTATGTTTGATTTCGCATTGAATTAACCGCTCGGGCGATTCGCCTAGCTTCATTGTATGTTGGAATAATTACAGAGATTAATGGTTCCATAGGCGCTTAATTAATTATTTTTATCAATTTAGATTTAAGCTTAAGCTTAAACGCATTAAAGCCGGAATATGCTTTGTATATAAAATTTTTAAAATTATTTTTGTGTTTCCATTCCCCTTTGCATTTTTGGCAATAATTTAAAATTATTTTTTTGTTTTTGAAGTTATTGTATATATTTTGATATTTTTTTGATAATAAAACATCTGAAAGCAACGAATTATTTAAATTGCCAACAACTGCATTTCCGTCAAAATCTTGGCAGCATATTGACACTCTCCCGTCGGATAGAATTAGTGGACCGGCAAACATAATCTTACAATCTCTTTTGTATTCGGGAATTCTAATAAAATCTTTTGAATATCCTCCTAAGTTTCCGCCCCAATCAAAGAATCCGTCAATATTTAAATAGATATTATCTCCCAACAATCTATTCACTTTAGATCGTAAATTTTTGTTATTTTGCCTTGCAAGCAATGTATGTATGTTTGGCAACAAGTCTTTATACAATAACTTCCTCGTTCCTAAAAGCATCACAGATAAATAGATCTTAGTATCAATTCCTTTGTTGTCTTTTATAAAATTCAATATTTTTTCTTCGTATTTGTTATAATCATAATCAATACCCCTTAACGCAAATGTTTCTTTTGTAAATGTCTGCCAAGAAATATATAGTTTATCAACATTTTTCAATATATTTTTATCAAGTTTTTCTATCAACAGTCCATTTGTAGTCAACCAAACTTTTAGTTTTTTTGATTTACAATATTCTATTTCTTTTTTAACGTCGGAGTTTAATAACGGCTCGCCAATACCGGTCAATGAAATTACTTCTGTCAGGTTATGTTCTGCAATATTATCAATTGTTTTTTTAAATAAATCAAAATCTATAAATGTTTTTTTGCGGGTTATATTTTTATTGGGACAAAAAATGCATTTCATATTGCAGTTATTGGTAATTTCAAATTGTATTCTTTCAAAATTCATAGTTTTATAAATAAAAAACTTATTTCCTAAACTAAATAAGTAACAACTTTAAATTAACTAATAACATTATTCCTGCTAGCAATTAGCACACTGCCATTCCCTTTTGAAATCTCAAGAATGTAACCTCGGGCTGTTAAAAAACTTTTTAATTCTTCCGGTGAATAGCCCCGCACGGGGTGTATTTCAATAATAATATTCTCAATTTTTCTGAATAAAGCATCGGGGGCATTAAGTATAATTTCATATTCTGAACCTTCACAGTCAATTTTCAATAAATTGCATACATTAATATTTTTTTTCTCAAAAATTTCAGAGAGGTTGGTACACAACACATTTTCGGTTTTTTTGCAAGGTTGATCCATATGAAAAGAATTATTACCACTTCCTTCATCGGTAACATTTAAAACTCTACTCCCAACTACCGCGCATACGGCCTTTTTATTGGCATCAATCTGATTTTGAAGATTATTTAAGGCAATATTATGTTCTAACAGTCTAAAGTTGCTGATTTCTGGCTCAAAGGCATATATGTAAGGATTATTTAATCTATGGCAAGCAAAAACCGAAAATGCTCCAATATTAGCCCCAATATCTATTACGATGGGGTTTTTAATATGCTTGATTCCAGACAGATCGCCATATGCTTTTTCGTGCCAGATTTCAGATATCGTCCCAAGATTACTGTTTAGATTAATGACTTTGAATTTGGCGCCGTCCCAAGTTTTAAGAAAATTTGGTATTTTCTTTATTATTTTTGCAAAATAAATTTGGCAAAAATTAGAGAAAGTTTTTAGATTAGAAATAGGCCAATAAAAAAGATTTATTTTTTTCATATTTGCTAAAGTATTAATGTTAAATTATAATTTTTTAAAAAATTCGGCAAGTTTTGCGGTGCATTTTTCAATATCAAGATTTTCAAGAGCATACTCTCGCGCATTTTTACCAATGCTCGCGCGCAATTCACTATTGTTTAAAAGCAAATTTATCGCCTCCGTCATTTTTTGAGAATCCCCTTCATCAACAAGCAATCCATTTTTTCCATGAGTTATATAAGATTCCATTGCCCGAGTTCGCGTGGCAATTATGGCCTTGCCCATAGCCATTGCTTCAAAAAGCGCTGAACAGCCCATAGCGTCATTTACGCCATTGGAAGTATTTAAAGGAATAACTATAATCGCGGATTTATCGTATTCGCTGACAAGATCTCTTGCAGAAAATTGGCAAATTTCAAAATTATGAGGCAGGGGGAGATATGGTTTTACCCGCGATTCTCTTGTAGCCAAAACAACATGCGTATTGATATTTTTACACGCCTTAATTAGAGTCTTCCAATCGCGATCAGGATCAAATCCAACGGCTAAAATTTGCTGTTTTTCTTTTAATTTATACGGTTTAAAAAAATTTAAATCTGCTCCAAATGGTATAAATTCAACCTTTCCTCTTAAATGCTTAAATCTTTTTTCAATAATATGTTTTTCATTCATGCTTAAAGTAACCACTCCGGCGCATTTATTTACAGCGTACTTAAACAATTTCTGTTTTATGGTTTTTCCCTCTCCAAGCAAACTAACTATGCTAAAATCATGCATAACCCATAATGGTTTTTTTATGCGCAATAAAGCGTGCAGAAACTGGCTGCCAAAAGCGGCTGAGGTAAAAATTATATCGTATGAAAAAAATTTCCAAAATAAAAATATGTGCGTATTGTAGGCGCTGAAAAACTTTCTAATTAATTTAGATAGTGGGAATGGAAAATATTGTTCCACCTCAACATAATCAGCATCTACGCCAAAATGGGGCAGTTGAATCATACCCCAAAAACCATGTCCATGGTTTTCACCCTTTTTAATTTTATCAAGCAGCCCAAGTCTGGAACCGCTAAAAAGATACAATACTTTCATAATTAATCATTATTTTTTATTGATTTATAAAGAGATATTAGCGCGAAACAATAATGAGGGTATTTCTCTATCATTCTGTTTATATTATTAAATTTAAATTTAGGAATATTAATTTTCCTGCTTTTTAAAAAAGCAATTGCTTGCTTCAAATCAGTTGAAAGAAATTTAGACTTTTTAAAAAAATAAACCATATTCAATCCAAAACCGCTTTTACTTCTGTAAACCAAATTTTTTGGCAAATATAAGGATAATATTTTTTTAAGAAAAGATTTTAGTATATCTCCTTCTAATTTTTCCGATTCAAACAATACTGAATTTTTGATTATATCAACATCAAGCAGCGGAACCCTGCCTTCTATTGATGCATACGAAGTGGCAAAATCAATTTTTCTAAGAAGATCATTTTCTAGATAAAATTCTTGATCCATCGCCAGGGGTTTCACATTTCTTTTTTTGCATTCATCTTTGACAATTTTCCAAGATTTTAAAGCGGCCAAATCTCTAACTGGAGACATATGCAGCAGATAATAACTAACAGGTTTTTTAAAAAGAACGAATAATCTTTCAAAAATAAAATTCTTTGATTTAAAAGATGGCGTATAAAAGAACAATCTATCTAATAATGTAATGGAATAATCATTCTTATTATTTAATTTACTTAAAATCAAACTCCTGGGATAACCATAGAAAAATTCATCTCCTCCTTCTCCGGACAATACTACCTTTACTTTTTTTGACGCCATTTTTGAAACAAAATATGTTGGAAAGATAGAATTATCATAACTAGGTTCGTCAATTTTGTCCATAATCTCCTCATAAACACTGTCAAAGGCTTTCAAATCAAAATCATACACATTAGACTTAATGTTTAATTTATTGTTTATTTTACTAAAATATTTTACATCATCTGTTTTGTAATCAATTTTAATGCTAAAATTCTCAAGTTTAATATTATATTTATGGAGGATAGAAGCAATTATTGAAGAATCTGTGCCGCCGGAGAAAAAAACTCCAACAGGAACATCCGCAATAAGATGACCAAGAACTTTCTTCTCTAAAAGCTTAATATATTCTTTCTTATTGTCAACCTTCTTGTATAAAACCGGATATTTTTTCTCCCGCGCAACCGCCCTAGCGGTCAAATCATATTCTAAATATGAAGACTTTTGTAATTTTTTTATATTTTTAAAAAGCGTAAACGGCGATGGTATATATCCAAAAACAAAATAAAAATCCATTGATTTATCATCTATCTCTACGTCAATATTTTTTCTTCTTAAAATTTTCGTTATGCCTTTTATTTCTGAACAAAAAACAAAAAAACCGTCCTTTGCATAATAATAAAGCGGTTTAATTCCTGCGTGGTCTCTCATTAAAAATATTTTTTGATTTAATTTATCATAAATGGCAAAAGCAAACATGCCTTGTATGTGCTTATGCATGCCGGCACCCCATTCTTTATATGCGTAAATCAACACTTCAGTATCAGAATTCGTTCTAAACTCATATTTGCCATTTAATTTATTCCTTATTTCTTTAAAATTATATATCTCGCCATTAAACACAATCCATAAATTCTCGTCTATATCAGACATTGGCTGGACTGATCTTGAATCAAGATCAAGTATTGCCAAGCGATGATGCCCGAAGGAAACCAAATCGTTAGAAAAAAAAGCCGAGGCATCCGGACCGCGATACTTGAAGCCATCAGCAGCATCGTATATTAATTTTTCATTTTTTTCATTTATTCCTATAATTCCGCACATAGTTAATTTTTTATAAAATTTAAAATATTCTTAACTCTATTACGCCATGTATAATTTTGAACATCTTGGAATGCCTGTTTTGAAATTCTACCGGCTAAATCGCTATCCTGCAAAACTTTTTTAATGCCGCTATCCAAACTTTGAGGATTATCCGGCTCAACCAAAACCGCATTATGCTCATTTAAAATTTCTCTGATTGAAGGCAAGTTAGATGCGACAATCGGACGCTTGCTTGCCATATATTCAAAAAGTTTTAACGGCGAAGTGTAAAATTTTGAAATATTTTCTTTACCTGAATTAGGCAAAACCAAAACATCAGCCGCTTTTAGCCAATAAGGGATTTCTGAGTGCGGCTGATAGCCGGCAACTAAAATATTTTCTAATTTTTTATTCTTAATCCTGAATTCTTTTTCATCTTTTCCTGTTCCGCCAATAAAAACAATTAAACTGTTTTCATCTAACAATTCGGCAACATCTGCTAAAATTTGCGCGCCTTTCCATTTATACAAATGCCCTGTATACAAAATTATTTTTTTGTCCTGTGGCAATCCTAATTTTTCTCTCGCCTGCTCTCTTGTTAAATCAATATCAAACTTTTCTAAATTAACGCCATCAGGAGCAATTAAAATTTTATTTTCAGAAAAACTATTTTTTAAAAACAAATTTTTAAGCCCATGGGTAATTACGACTATCTTATCTATATTTTTAATCAACAGCTTATATATCCATATTTTGCTTCCCGGCCAGCTATGCGCCTCATAAACTGTTTTATGTCCTCTTAATCTAAGCAACCAAGCAATTTCAAAATTTCTTGTGTAAATTATAGCATTATTATCTATTTTTATAAAAAATAATTTTATTAAAAAAGATAAGCTCTGTAAATAAAAACTTAATCTGCCAAGATATTTATTAAAAATTAAAAAATCAAAACTCTTTATCTGTTTTATCTTAAAATTTTTCTCTATTCCATAAAATTCAAAAACATCTTTCTTAATATTATTTTTTCTAACTGGAACTATTAATTCAACATCAGAACCCGCGTGTGCAAACTCCTCGCACATCTTGCAAATTTGGTAGCCGTGCGCCTTTTCGGTCGGGATTCTCGCGTTTGTGATATAAAATAATTTCATAATTTCAAATATTCAATGTAGCAGCTTCGCACATTTCTTCTAAAATAGAATCTACGTTATAGCTAAAATCCCAATCAGGATAATCTTTTTTAAATTTAGAAACATCTGACACATACCAAATATGGTCGCCAATACGATTCTGTTCCGCATATTCATATTCCGCTTTTTTCCCAAGAAATTTCTCAATCTTTTCAATTGCTTCAAGCATTGATATATTTGATTGCCTTCCGCCTCCGGCATTATACACTTCACCGCAACGAGGATTCTGGTGATAATGCCAAAACATATTCACTAGATCAAAAGAATGAATATTATCTCTTACCTGCTTTCCTTTATATCCAAAAATCGTATATTTCCTTCCTGTTGCAATACATTTAACCAGGTAAGCCAAGAACCCATGCAACTGTGTGCCGCTGTGCGCGGGACCAGTAAGGCACCCGCCCCTAAAAACTCCTGTGTGCAATCCAAAATACTTTCCATACTCCTGGACCATAATGTCGGCTGCGACTTTTGATGCCCCAAAAATACTATGTTTAGTATCATCAATACTCATTGTTTCAGGGATGCCTTTCGCATATTTATGCTCAGGTGAAATTTCATATCTTTTTTCCAATTCAATAAGCGGAAGATAGTTCGGCCGATCGCCATATACCTTGTTTGTTGAGGTGAATATAAAGGTTGCTTGAGGGCAATTGAGTCTAAAATTTTCAAGCATTATAAGAGTGCCGAGGGCATTTACTGAAAAATCGGTGATTGGTTCCTTCGCGGCCCAATCATGGCTTGGCTGCGCGGCAGTATGAATAATAAGATCAAACTTATATTGTTCAAATATTTTCTCGATCTTTTTATTATCACGAATATCAACGGAGTGAGGAATGTATCTCTCCTTGAACTGCTCCTTGAGAATTTTGTTATTCCAACTAGTACTTGCTTCTTTTCCAAAAAAATATTGGCGCATGTCATTATCAATACCTACTATTGTATATTCTTTATCTACTAAAAACCGTACTGATTCAGAGCCGATTAAACCTGCCGACCCTGTTATAAGCGCATATTTCATAAATTAAAGTTAGTTATTTCTCTAAAACAAAAAAATGATGATAAGGCGACTCAAGGGCAATATAATTTTTAACAATCTTAAAGTCTGCCTCTTTAATTTTTATTTTTATTATCTTTAACGAATATCCCCTTTCCCCTATCTCCCAGTAATGCTGACCATCAAATTTATGTTTTATTGGAAATAAATTAAATTTATATTGCCATCTCAACCTTTTAAAATAAGGCAGTCTGGCATCTATGGAGAAATGCCGTCCCCAATGCGGCAGACTTATAATAACATACCTTTTGCTAACTCTTTTCAACTCGCTTAAAGATTTCTTAAATTTTTCAAAAGGCAGATGCTCTAATACTTCAAAAGCGCAAACCATATCGCATGAGTTGTCAGGCAGTTTTAAATTGTCAACACTGGAAATTATATCTGGCTTTAAATCTTCGGCAATATCAACACATTGATAATCAATGTCTGTATTGTTTTTAAGATAACTGGACAGCGTCCTATCCCCCGCCCCGACCTCCAAAACGCTCGCAGGGTTGAGCTTTAAAATTTCATCTATCTGGCGCCAATAGCTTAACCAGCGATCCTGATCGCAATATTTTTTAAAATTATACGCTTGTTTTTCAACTTGCTTTTTCATTTATTTAGCTCGCTAACTATTTTGCTTATTAAATTATCCAGACTATGATTTTTAACGACAACATCTCTTAAATCTTTTTGCATATTTTCTTTTTTTTCTTTTGGCAAATTAATAATCTTTTTAATCTTTTCAGCTAATTCTGTTTCGCTTTTATTGGCTAAAATCAAATCATCTTTATAATCCCCTAAAACATCAACAAATGTTTTATTAAAGACAACAACCGGAACCCCGCAAGCCATTGATTCTAAAACAGCTTTATCCATTCCGCCTGTCGGGCATAAATTAACAGACAAATCAGCATTATTATAATATTGAACAATATCTTTATGCGACACAGCGCCAATAAAATTTATAATGCCATCCAATTTTTTTTCTCTTGCCATTTCTTTTAAATCCGCTAAATATTTTTCCTGCTCCGGCGTGCCCGGCCCGCCGATAATATCAACACGCAATTCAACACCGTCTTTAGCTAATATCTCAATCGCTTTTATTAAAGTCTCATAATCTTTAATCGGTGAAATCCTCCCAACTGTAATAATCTTAAATTTTTTACTATCTTTATTTGAAAATTGAAAATTGAAAATTGAAAATTTATTAATGTCTATCCCATGCCCCGTTACCATAACTTTCTTGCTTGGCAAGCGAAAACTCTCTTTTGAAGCCGTAAAAATAACATCTGCTAATTTTTCAGCGATTATTAATTTTAAATTAACAGCTTTGTGGGTATACCACAGGCCAATCTTCTTGCCAGCCAATTTCCAAAACAGCCCTCCCAGCAAAACATATTCTTTATTCATATGCACAAACACGCTGTCATAGTTTCTTCTTTCCAGCCAAATATACTTAAAAAAATTTACCAACGCTTTTATTCTGCGCCACAATTTTTCTCGGCCCGAGGCCGACCAGCCTTGGGCTGGCTTCCCCAAGCTCAACACTTTAACATTATCCGATAACTCATACTCCCCTTTCTGTAGGCAAATCACGGTTACCATCTCGCAATACTTGGCAAATTCCCTAATCCAGCCGTGCATAAAACCAAGCACATCATCATTAACATCAACCCTTTGAGTCAGTATTAATATATTATCTTTTTTATTACTATTTTGCATAAATTATTTATTCACCTTATCTCGACCTGTGAAATAAGATTTGAGCCT
>JAUYAT010000052.1 GCA_030693295.1 bacterium | reverse complement strand
GCTTTCAGTAAAGGGGGATAATCTTCTTGAGGATTACATGGAAACGCGAGCGCGCGGTTTTGGCAAAGAGGTGAAAAAAAGAATTGCGCTTGGAACATACGTTCTTTCAGCCGGATATTATGATGAGTATTACGGCAGGGCGCAGAAAGCGAGAGCGTTAATAAGAAAAGATTTTCAGGAAGCGTTTGATGCCAAAAAAGGAAATTTTGATATCATTTTGTCTCCGGTAGCGCCGACGCCGGCGTTTAAAATAGGCGAAAAAACTGAAGACCCGCTTCAAATGTATTTGTCTGATATTTTTACTGTGTCAGTAAATTTGGCCGGGGTGCCGGCTGTTTCCGTGCCAGCCGGTTATTCTTTGTCCGGATTGCCGATCGGAATTCAATTTATCGCTCCTTGGTTTAGAGAAGATTTATTATTTGAGATTGGCAAGCAATATGCCCGGTAGCACAAATTCGAATATGTTTTTCTGTGTGGAGGAATATTTTAAGGTCACTGGCGGGCGTAGATTTTTAGCAAAAAGGATGAAAACTTATTATAAGAATAATTCGAATTTGTGCTAACCGGATATGAACAAAATTCCACAGCCTAAATATCTTAATCTTGACTATTTTTTTAACAAGTTTTTTGAACTTTTAAGTTTTATCGCGCTTAAAATTATCGGCTTGATAGCTTGGTTTGGAGGCCCTGTTTTTAAATTTATTTCTATTTTTGTTTCTGCGGCCGCTTTTACCGGAGTAATTATTTTGTTAATTAAAATTGGGCGCTTGAGCAAGAGCCCTGTTTCCGCGGCTGATTTGTTGTTTCCGCAAGAAGAAGACATAAAAAAATCCGTTGAGCAATGGGCGCGGATTAAGAGCCGCCTAAATCTTGAAAATTCAACGGAATGGAAAATGGCGGTTATAGAAGCGGATTCGCTGATTTATGACATTTTAAAAAAGGCCGGATATAAAGGGGAGAATTTGGGAGAATTATTAAAAAATGTTGAGCCGAGCGATTTTGACAGCCTTCAGGATGTTTGGGACGCGCATAAAATTAGAAATAAAATCGCGCATGAGGCGGGGAAATTTGATTTCCGCGTAGACGAAGCGCGAGCCGCCATAGCAAAATACGAAAAAGCGCTCAAGGAATTGAAGTATATTTAAATCTGCGCAGCCGACCGGATTTGAACCGGCGATCTCCTCCGTGACAGGGAGGCGTGTTAACCAGGCTACACCACGGCTGCATTTTTATTTTCCCTTTTTAATTTTCTATGCCAGGGGTGGGGATCGAACCCACGACCTTGGGTTTATGAGTCCCATGCTCTAACCAACTGAGCTACCCTGGCGACAATGTTGCGGGGATTGGAATTGCACCAATGTCTAAAGGTTATGAGCCTTTCGGCCTACTGCTGGCCCACCCCGCATAAATCATTCCATATTATAAACTATCTTGCGAAATAAGACAAATTTAATTTTTTGAAAATAACTTTTTTTCTAGTGGTTTATTTAATTCGTCCATAATCATCTTTGAAGCGAATAATATCATTTTCTTGCATCTGGCCAAAGGCAATTTCAAGAATCCATGAATCTTTGAGCCCGGTTATTCTGTGTTTTTCTTTTTTATCTATTTTTAAAAATTCTCCCTTTTCAAGTT
>JAUYAT010000061.1 GCA_030693295.1 bacterium | reverse complement strand
GGATAATCTTTACAAAATTTATCAGCAAAAAAAAGGTCGAGAAAATATCAATTTAACTAACAAATTAATTCCTTCTTTGGTGTCATTTTCTAGGATGTCCAAAGAAAAGGTTTCGGTGTCATGATTAAATGATTTGACACGGCTCGCTTTTTGCCTTGCAACTGTAATAAAATAAATATTATTTGCTAAATAATTTTATTATTTATATAATAACATAAACGGAGCGTGGTATAACGGTTATTACGCAGGGCTGGGGGTCCTGTGAACCGGGTTCAATTCCCGGCGCTCCGACCAAATTAAACTTTTTAGGCAATGTGGTAAAAAGTGTATGAACAAGACATAAATTTTATTGGTTGATGTTAATTAAAAATTTTACAAGATATTGCGTATAATATGCGCCGGCTCCGAGAAAAATTGTTGCCACGGAATAACGCATTATTTTTTCAATTTTTTGCATAATCTGAAAAACTTGCCCTAACTTTTGAATGGAAAAAGCGATCAAAAACGAAAACAAAATCACAGGCAAGCCTGTGCCCAAAGCGAACAGCGGTGGTAATAATAGACTTTCGGTTGATTTCAAAACCAAAGGAATGAGCGCGCCAAAAAACAAAACTCCACTGTAAGGACAGAACACTAAAGCAAAAAGCATACCCAAAAGAAAAGAACCGATAAAACCTTTTTGCGAAAGCCAAATTTTTATTTTTTCGATCTTTTCTCCACCCTTGCCGAAATTTATTTTTATTACCCCAAACATTATTAAGCCGATAATTATTAAAACCGGGCCCAAAACTTTGTCGCCCCAGCCCTGAAAAATGCTTGAAATTTGAAAAGCGGACAAACCGAAATAAATCAAAGTGGCTAAAATGGTATAACTTGCTCCGCGTCCAAGCGTGTAAAAAATTCCGTTGAGCAAAGTATGTTTGGCAGTTTTGATTCTTTTTGAGATGTAAGCAATGGCGGTAATGTTGGTGGCGAGCGGACAAGGGCTGATTGAAGTCAAAATACCCAAAAGAAAAGCGATAAGAATGGGAATGTTGCAGTTGTCGATCAAGGAATTGATAATTTCAGCCATATTATTTGCCGAATAAATTATCCAATTTATTTTTCAGGTAGTTTTTAAATTGAACCTCGTTATTTACCAGCCGCCAAACTGCGACATCTTCGGCGATATTGTCTTGGCCGTTAATAACAGCGTTGATATAAAGCGATGAACCGCCGGCTTGAAATTTATGCGATAGCTCTTTATTCTCCGGCAAGTCAACATTTATTTCTCTAAATTCAATTTTTCCGTCTCTCAATTCCGGTTGAAAATATTCATTAACCGTCTCTCCGGCATATTTACCGATAGTTATACAAGAAATACAGCGTTGCGTGGCGTGAAAAACAAAAACTTCCACCTTATCAGTTTTTTGCTTTTCTTCTTCGCTCTTATTTTGAGCAGCTAAATTTTTTGGGCTTTGCGCTTCCGTGGGTTTATTGCCGTTTTTAAGAATTAAAAACGATGTTCCAATAATGGCAACCCCAACGATAAAAATAATAATTTTCTTTTGCATAATTTTTATTTCAAAATTAAATTAAAAAGATAACCTGTAAAAATTATTCCTACTCCAACGATAGAAGCAAAAATAACAATAAGTTTTGTTTTCATTACTCTTTTTAAAATCAAAAATTCGGGAAGCGAAAGGCCGGTTACCGCCATCATAAAAGCTAAGGTCGTTCCCAAAGCCACCCCCTTTTCGGTAAGCGCGCTAACCAGCGGAATAACACCCGCGGCATTGGAATAAAGCGGAATGCCGACAAGAGTAGCGAGAGGCACGGCATACCATTTATCGGCGCTGGCGTATTGCGCCAAAAAATCAGCCGGAACATAACCGTGTATCCACGCTCCCAGGCCAATTCCGATTAAAATATAAAGCCAAACTTTTTTAATAATATTGGCGGTATATTTTTTCGCGTAGCTTATTCTGTCTTTCCATTCCATTTTTACACCGTTTTCCGAATTTATGATTTTGTTGTTGAAAACAAAACTTTCAACTAAATCCTCAACTTTTAATTTGCCAATAACAATGCCTGACAAAATCGCAATAATAAAGCCGCTAATAATGTAAATTAAAGCGACTTTCAGTCCGAACATTCCCAAGAGCATAACAAGAGCGACTTCATTTATCATCGGCGAAGCGACCAAAAAAGAGAAAGTTATTCCCAAAGGAACGCCCGCCTCAATAAATCCCAAAAACAAAGGCACGGCTGAACAAGAGCAAAAAGGAGTGATAATGCCGAAAGTTCCGGCGAAAAAATGCCCGAAAAACTTATTTTTTCGGGATAAAATATTGCGAATTTTTTCTGGCGGAAGAAATGAGCGGATTATAGAAACAGTGAAAATAATAACCGAGAGTAAAATAAAAATTTTTATCGTGTCGTAAATAAAAAAATTTATTGCTTCGCCAAAAATTGTTTTTGGCGCTAAACCAAAAACAGCATAAACAATCCAATCGGCAAAAATTTTTACAGGGCAAAAAATATCCATAGTAAAATTAAATAAATTTTTTAATAGTTACTTTTATTTTTCCCGCATCGGGCAAAAATCCGGTTATGGCCGGCTTTCCGTCAATTGCCAAAACAGGGCTGGACATTACGCCCATTTCAACAATTCTTTGAATATCGGTGATATATTCCACCTCTATTTTCAAACCCAGTTCCTCAACCACTTGTTTTGTCAGCTCAAATAATTTTTTGCAGGTCGGACAACCCGAACCCAAGACTTGAATTTGCATAGTTTTTTACATTAGAATTATGAATTTTCCGCCAAAGGCGGATCCGCCTTTGGCGGAAAAAATTTATTTAATAATTTTGAATATTTGCTAATGATATTTTTATTTAATGAATAAAAAACTTTGAGGCCGTCTTTTTTTGAAGAAATAAGGTCAAAATCTTTTAAAATTTTGAGATGATGAGAGGTTAAATTTTGCGGAAGTTCCAAATATTGCCATATATCGCAAACGCATTTTTCGCCGTCTCTCAAAATACAAAGAATTTTTAATCTGTTTTCCTCGGCAATGATTTTTAAAAACTCGGCTGTTTTTAGCAATTCATCGGCAGATTTCTTATTTTTACAACATTTTGGTTTCATATTTTTTAATCAATTATAATTGATATAGTTTATATTGATATAATACTAAATTGAAAATTTATTGTCAAGTTTTTATTGTTATTGAAAAATTTTGACTAACTTTATAATATTTAAACAAACAAAGCGGCGCGTCAATAACCCTCCATGGGCGGGCAGGCGTTCAGTAATTGCGACTAATTAAAATAAAAAAGGGCAAACGCGTTCTTCGCGTTTGCCCTTTAAAAATTATACCGCCTTTTACTGATTTTTGTTTTTTTGGACTTATGCAAGCCCAATTGAACCCTGATTGAACAAACTTTCCTCCGATGCCGCTTTTGCTTTATCTCTGTCAGCCTTATAATGCGGCTTGCTTTCTTTGCCGCATTTCTTACAAACAAATTTCTCATCTTTATCTTGCGCGACATCGCCTCCACAATGCTGGCAAACAATTAAAGTCCTTCCCATTTCCAGCTTTTTCTTTGTTTTAGTCAGGCCGGCAAAACCAGCATTCCCTTTTCTTACAAAAGTACCTTTTTTCATTCTCTTCCCTCCTCCCTTAAATTATTTTAAAGAACAAAATAAAACAAAATAAAATCGGCCCCCGAGCAAGGAGGCCGATTTTTGTTTTCCCTAGTGAGTTTTAACTTAGAATGTTAAAACACCACAAAAAACCGGTCTCCTCAAGGAGCCAAAGAAGAAGCTGAAAAAGAAAAAACCGATTTTTTGCAGTGTTTTTATCATAAAATATAAATAATACTACCTGTGGATAATTATAGCAAACCTACCGAGAAAGTCAACTTTTTTATCCACAGGTTTCTTTAATAAAATAAAAAAGGGGCTGATTTTAAAATCAAATTAAAAATAAGTCAACAATATATAAACTCAATAATTGAAAAAATGGAAGGGGGATGCGGATTGCGCTTCCCCCCGTGGAAGAAAAAGTGGCTTATGGCCCTTTTTCAAATTTCATTCTTTTTTTCCTTCAAGCTGGATTCTTTTAAAAAAAGAGCTGGCTTTTTATGAAGCTCGGGGCATTCCCCTGCTTCAATCTTCTTTTTGCACCTCCTGCTGCCTCGCAACCGATTGCACTCGTCTTTTTTTCTGCACATTGTTTCCCCCCTTTTTTTAGTAATTTTAAAACCGCCCTTGGTTTTTCTTGGGCGGCTTTTGTATTTTATCTGATTTCGCGATAATCTATAATTTAGCCGCCCAAAGTTCAACCAAAATCAAAATAATGCCCGGCAAAACAAAAACGGCGGTTAACATAATTGGTTGAATTGTTTGAATGACTTTTTGCATACTTCTTATATTATAAAGCAATATCTATTTATGTCAAGATTTATAATTTTAGCTAATATTACAATAAAAATATTTAATTTTTTATATTTTATACACAATTATTCTTTTATACCGTCTAAATTAACATCGTATAAAATTTGTTCTTGCGCCAGACGATAGCCGATAATCTCGCTTTCATCAAAACAATGCGCGATCTCATTTTCCGCTTCTTCAACCGAGCCGGAAGCGTGGATTAAATTTCTTACCGACCTGTTATCGCCGTCTGACATCTGGTATGAATCCAAGACAAAATCGCCTCTGATCGTGCCGACATCGGATGTAAGCGGTTCGGTGCCGCCTATTAATTTCCTGACAATTTTAACAGCATGGGCTCCCTGCAAAACCATTAATACTACCGGGCCGCTTGTTATATATTTCTTTAAATTTTCTAAAATTACCGCCGTAATCTTCAAGGGATCTTCCGACGGCGGAGTCAAGCCCTTGTCTTTGTAGCTTTTAATGGTCTTTTCGCCGGTAACTTTTCTCCAATTTGGATCAAGCGTATAAAATTTTTCTATATGGTCCTCTGTCGGAATAGTCATTTTTAATCCAACTATCTTTAATCCTATTCTTTCAAACCTTTTGATGATTTCCCCGGTTAACGAGCGCTGTACGCCGTCCGGCTTTACAATCACTAAAGTTCTTTCTTTTTTAGGATGCGCCATATAATTTAAACTTAACAAAAATTCCGAATATTCGGAATTCATAATTATTAAAATTATTAAAACGCTTATTTCAAATACTCTTTAACCTTGTCGCTGAATTGCGTCGGAGTTAAATTCGCTTTGACCAAATAATCTTTCGCGCCCAATGCTTTGCCCTTTTGCTTGTCTTCTTCGGTGCCTAAATTCGTAAGCATGACTATCGGAATGCTTTTGGTCGCTTTATCCTTTTTTAGCGCCTCAAGGACGGAAAAGCCGTCTAATTGGGGCAGGATTACGTCAAGCATAACCAAATCCGGCTTTTCTTCTTTGGCCAATTTAACGCCGTCAACGCCGTTTTTAGCGATTACCATCTCATAACCGACGCTTTCAAGCTTTATTTTGTACATTGAAATAAGCATCTCGTCGTCTTCAACCAACAAAATTTTAACCTTGTCTTTCGGCATAATGATATTTATTATTATTTTTCTACACTCTTATTATACCATTTCAACAAAAATTAGCAAGCAGTTATTTAATATTTTCTCCGTCGCTGAATAATTTAACCGTCCCGTCCAAATCAACGCGGAATACCCGCGCTCCTGTTTTTTCCAGTCTTTTTATTACCCTAAGGCTGGGATGCCCGAAATCATTGTCTTTGCCAACCTGTATAACAACGATTTTCGCTTTAACTTTTTCCAAAAACTCTTGGCTGTTTGAAGCGTCGGAACCATGATGGCTTACTTTTAAAACATCGGCGCTTAAATCAGCGCCGCTTTTTACCAATTCCCGCTCAACCTCGGTTTCTATATCCCCTGTTAATAAAAATCCGGTCCGGCCGTATATTAATTTTATCACAAGCGAACTGTTGTTTAAATTATCCACCGCTTTGCCCAGCAAGCTTAATCGGGGATAAATAATCCGCAGTTCGCAATCCTCACCCAATTTTACCGTCTGCGGCCTGTCAATAATAACCAAGGGGACTTTATTTTCTTTTATCAATTCAAGCCAAGCCAGATAATTCGGCGCGCTATGGACTACCCCGGTGTATAAGATTTTTTTGACATTATATCTTTTCATTACATCTATCAAGCCGGCAACATGGTCATCATGCGGATGCGTTAAAATCATTAAATCAATCCGCCTGTCCCACCAGGGCAGATTTTTTGCCAATTCGCTAAGTACGGCGTTGTCCGGGCCGCCGTCAATTAAAATATTTTGGCCAAAAGGAGTTTTAATTAAAATCGCGTCCCCCTGGCCGACATCTAAAAAATCAACTTCCAAATCGCCGCTCGGATTATAAAAAAGCCAGAAAACAGGAATAACGGCTATCGCGGCCGCTATTCCTAAAATCAACAAAATTATCTTTGCCTTTTTAATCATTTTTTGCAATGTTTCTAACTCTTCTCTGCCATATCCAATTTTTTAATATCTATGTTTAAATGCCCTTCTAAAACCAGCATCTTCTGCTTCTTTAACAGTAAAGGCATAAAACTCTCCCATGCGATTGCCAATTATTGTTCTGTCGTATTGTTGATCTATTGGTAAATGATATATTCTTGTTTGTGAACCAAATTCGTCATTATTTATATTACACTTAATTCTTGGAAATTCACCGATTGGCTCATTTTCTATTATTTCAACACTTAATGCGTTTGCCATTTCCTTTGCTTTATCAGACAGACTTGTTGAAGTAAAAAATATCGGTCTAAGTTTATTTTCATTTAAAAATTTAGCATATGCCTCTGCCAACCAAGGAAATCCCATTGATTTTTGTTTAGATATTTTCTCTATTTCTTCTTTGTCTTTCTGTATTTTCTCATTCCATCTTTTTATCTTCAATTTCCATTCTTCTCTATCTTTCTCAACCTTTGATTCTTCCACCTCACCCCAGCCGCTCGCTTTCAATTTTGGGTCAATATATTCGGCTCTTGTTTCTGATTCGTTCATAAGTTTAGTTTTTATCTAAAAAAATATCTAGATATTTTTTATATACATAAGATTGACCATATTTCTTATCTTTATCTTTTGGAGTAAGAATTCCCTTTTTTATAAATCGATCAATAACAGTTTGCGCTCCTGCGCGAGTAAATCCAGTCCATTTTTGCACAATGGCATTGTTTATAATCGGTTGACCATAGAGTTTTGGTAAAACCATTATTGCGCTTTCCGAAGCTCTTTTGCCAAGCGCTTGAATTTTTCTCATATCTTCTTCACGCAAGACTGTAATCTTACCGACAATATCTATGGCTTCATTTGCTATTTCAATTACACCATCCAAGAAAAATTCTATCCATTCTGAAACTTCTGCTTCTTCACTTTGATAAGAAGCTAATTTTTCATAGTAAATTTTTTGATATTTTTTAAAGTATGAAGACAGAAACAAAACCGGTTTTTCCAAGAATCCTTCTTTCCACAAATAGAAAGTGATCAACATTCTTCCTGTTCTTCCATTGCCGTCTAAAAACGGGTGAATAGTTTCAAATTGAGCATGGATAATACCCGCTTTTATTACAGTAGGAGTTGAATCCTCTTTATTAAAGAATAGCTCAAAATCATTTAATGCTTTATGCATTTCTTCCACGGGCGGAGGAACAAAACGAGCATTATCAGGGCGAGTGCCACCTATCCAATTTTGACTTTTTCGAAATTCTCCCGGATCGGAAAAATGTGTTGCGCGAGCTTTTTGCATTAGCTTTTTATGAAGCTCTTTAACAAATCTTAATGCCATTGGAAAATTATCTGTTGTGATTCTTTTTATTCCATAATTAAGAGCTTTTATGTAATGCAAAATGTCATCAACGTCTTCTGGTATGTTGTCGTTAACTTTTACTTCTGCTTCTATCGCGTCAATCATAGTTGCCGTTGTTCCTTCAATTTGGCTGGAAGAAGTAGCGTCTTTTCTTAAATACATAAGCAGAAAAAAGTCTGCATCAGGGAGAAGTTTTGTAATACCATCAAGTTTGCCCAAAAGATGGGTAGCCTCATTATTCTTTTTTAAAATTTTAGAATCAAAGTCAAAACCCTCTTTTGGCGGGAAAGGGTTGGGGACAAAGGCCTTAAAGCCTTCTTTCTGTTGAATATTTTTTCCTATTTCTATTTTTGGCATAACTTGTATCTATCTTATTTGTAATGTATACAAAGTATAGCGGTTTGTATCTATTGGGTCAAGCAATATATACAAAGTCTGCAATTCCCCGTTAAACGCCTTCCTTGTCTCGCCGTAGCTTTTAATATTTCCCAGCGAAGGCGGATTTCAAAACCGATTTCTTCAACTCTTCCAAATCTGATAATTTTTGCTTATAAATCCCCTCCAGTCTTTTCGTTTCACCGGAAAGCGCGTCAAGTCTTTTGACAATAGATTTTTGCTCGGAGAGAGATTTTGGAAATGGCAAAATAATCTGTTTTAACGCACCACCATTAAATTGGGGTTGAGCCGAACCAGCAGATAGTTGTCCAACTTGATCCCAATAAAGCTTCGATTTTGAAAAATACCAATACAGCTTGCTTAAAATTTCTTTTTTGAACTTCATTCTAATGAGATATGAAGCAAATACTGCTTTTTCATCACCTTCAAATAATAATAAGTTGCCAGCAGAAGCACCTGTTCGAGCCATTAATAAATCTCCATCAGTTAAAGTGTATCTGCTCGTCTGTTTGAGTAATACGAAACAAATTCGCGGCCGGTTCAAAAGGCGTTATGTTTTGCGCCATATTATTTTTTCTTAATTATTAATAATTTATTTTCAAGATATTTATCTAAAAATAATTAATTTTATTTCCACTCCTGCCCGACAGGCTCGGTTCACTGCGGGGCAGGCCTTAAAACTCAATTTTTTTATTGAAATTTTATTAATAAACCCCTTGCCGATGGCCGATGCTGATGACTAAAACAACCAATTCTTTCCCAAGAATCGCGTAAATAATCCGGTATGGCCAGACTCGGAAAGAAAATAATCCCTTTTTCTTTCCGGATAATTTCTTGCCGGAAAAAGGATCCCGAACAATCTCGTCCAGCGCCGCTATTATCCGCGCGCGATAATTTTCCGGAATTTTATCAAGATCTTTTCTTGCCTTTGGTTTTATTTCCAGAACGAATGCCATATTTTTTCTTTGGTTTTTCAGCCGCGGCAAATCCCCAATCTTTTTTAAGATCGCCGAGTGTCGGCCATTTTTTGTATTCGCCGGTCTTAAAGGCTCTTTTCGTTTCTTTAATATCTTTGTCCAAATCGGGAAAAATTTTCTCCACCTCTATGGTTTCAACCATTGACTCATATTCTTCGGCGGACATAATCACCGCTTTTGGCTTGCCGCCGGAAGTTAAAGTATAAACTCTGTTCGGTATCTGCACTTCCTCGGCGATATCAAAAATACGTTTGCGGGCTTCTGTTATTGAAATTGTTGTTTTAATATTCATAGTTTTTGATTATGTTATTATATGTACATTATAGCGTACACAGCAATCAAAGTCAAACTACACCAATCCCCTCTCTTTGAAACTTAAAAATCCATTTTTAACGACAATAATGTGGTCAATAATTTCAATCCCCAAAATCTTGCCGGTCTCTACCAATCTTTTTGTAATTGCCAGATCGTCTTCTGACGGTTCGGGATCGCCGGAAGGGTGGTTGTGTACGAATATAACCGACGCGACTTTATTTTTAATAGCTTTTTTGGCTGCTCTTCGCGCTGAATTTCCTGTCTCCCGCGAACTTTCGGCTTTGTCCTTTTTTATCCCAACTGCCGCGGCCGGAACCGCGCGCTAAACCGCGGCTTCTTCCGGCATAACGGCCGAAAGAGCTCTTATTCCGGCCGCGGCGCGTTGGGCCGCGAAAGCCGTATTCGGGCTCCGCCAATTTGGTCAACGGAATTGTTTTCTTGATAATATGCTCAATTTTTTCCACCGCGCGCATCTCGGTCGGAGACACGAAGCTTACGGCTTGGCCCGCGCTGCCGGCGCGTCCGGTTCGGCCGATCCGATGGACGTAATCCTCGGCGTTTTCCGGCAAATCAAAGTTTAAAACCAGCTCAATGCCCTTGACATCAAGGCCGCGGGCGGCAATGTCGGTGGCGACCAATATCCTTACTTGGCCGTTTTTAAAAGCTTTTAAGGCGCTGCTGCGCTGGCTTAGCGAGCGATTTGAGTGGATCTCGGCGGCGGTATGGCCCATCTGCCTGACGCTTACCGTTATTTTTTTTACGGCATGCTTGGTGCGGCAAAAAACTAAAATGGAGCCGTGGTATGACGCCAATATTTTTCCCAATTGGGCAAGGCGGTCTTCCTTCTTTATAACAATCATCTCATGATTTACATTTTCCGCCGGAGTGCCTGACGGCGCCACTTCAATATTGACCGGAAACCTCATATGCTTCGCCACTAACGCCATGATGGCCGGCGGCATCGTCGCCGAAAACAGCATCGTCTGCCTTTGGGCCGGAACCGATTTTAAAATTTCATCAATCTGCGGCGCGAAGCCGATGTCAAACATCATATCGGCTTCGTCTAAAACCAAGATTTTGATATCGCTAAGGTTGATTGAACGGCTCTTAATGTGGTCAATCAACCGTCCGGGGGTGGCGATGATAATATGCGGTTTTTGCCGGAGAATCCTTAACTGGATATTTTTCGGTTCGCCGCCGATCAATACCGCGGTCCGCAAGCCAAGCCGGGCGCTGATATTTTTCAAGCTCATGTTAATCTGGCTGGCAAGTTCGCGCGTCGGCAAAAGCACCAAGCCGCGGCCGCCGATTTGGCCCAAGCGCTGAATCATCGGAATGCCGTAAGCCAAGGTCTTGCCGGTTCCGGTTTGGGCGATGCCGACAAGGTCATTGCCCTTAATGGCGCTGGGAATTGATTTGGACTGGATTGGCGTCGGCTGATTAAAGCCCCATTCTTGCAGAATATCAAGAATCTTTGGCGCAATCCCCAGGTTATTAAAGTTGAATGAATCTGATTTTATGTTTGTCATAATTTTTTCCATAAAAATTTAAATTTTAATAATAGTCGGGGTGAGAGGATTTGAACCTCCGACCTCAGCGTCCCGAACGCTGCGCCCTAAGCCACTAGGCCACACCCCGAAAATTTAAATTAAATTATCCGGTGGAGATACCGGGAGTCGAACCCGGACCTTGGCAATGCGAATGCCACGTAATACCATTTTACTATATCCCCGTATTATTTTACCCAAAACTCTTTCTTCAGCTCCATATCATCTTCCATTTTCTTTTCCTCAATTTTTCCCTTCGCTTTTTCGCGCAACTCGGCTAAATCCATTTTATTCAATTCCTCGCTTCGCTTTTCCAAATATTTTTTATTATTTAAACCTGAATCTTCAATCGCCTCGGAAAGCAATACGTCCAATATCGCGCCGATTTTGGGGCTGGGCTCAATCTTTAAATTTTTTATTAAATCGTCGCCGTTGATTTTCAGCATTTTAACCGAAACCGCGTCATGGCGCGTTTTTTCCATCATATATTCCAAATGCCTTAATTTATAGGGCTTGGCTTTGGGCACGCCCGAACCCAGGCGGTCGGCTATGCGCAAATCAATCAAATCCTTTAAATTCTCCTCGCCCACCTTGCGGACTAAGCGGCGCACCGATGATTCCGTTACCTCGCCGACATTGTAATAAAACATATGGTTGCGGATTAAAGTCGTTGTTTTTTCAACATCTTCGTTGGAAAACTTAAGCCGCCGCATAATTTTCCCCGCGACCTTGGCGCCCACTATGTCGTGATTATAAAAAGTCGCGACTTGCCCCGAGCCCGTAGTGGGGTCTTCGCCGATAAACTTCTTGGTCTGCGGTTTGGCAATATCATGGAGCAAGGCGGCAAATCGCACCCGCCAATCCTTGCTCGGGCAATTCTTTAACGACAGCACGGAATGGACAAAGACGGTATGGATATGGTGGCGATTCTGTTCAACTCCCACTCCCCTTTCCAATTCCGGCAAAATATATTGCAAAAGCTTTGTTTCATGCAGAAGCATTATGCCGCCATACGGCTTATCCGATTGCAATATTTTAATCAGCTCGTCTTTAATCCTTTCATTGGCGATGAATTTTATGCCGCCCGCCATTTTAGTTATGGCGCGCGAAGTTTTCGGCTCAATTTCAAAATTCAATTCAGAAGCCAAACGTATCGCCCGCATCATGCGCAAAGCGTCTTCTTTAAACCTGTCTGTCGGCTCACCCACCGCCCTGATTATTTTTTTCTTCAAATCCTTTTGCCCGCCGAATAAATCAATAACATGGTATCCTGAAACTTGAAACTTGAAACTTGAAACATTTTCAGGTAATGGAATTTTAGATTTCACGCTTTTCATGGCCAGAGCATTTATTGTAAAATCCCGCCTGCTTAAATCTTTGTCCAGCTCATCCTCAAACATCACTTGATCCGGCCGCCTCCTGTCGCTGTAGCCCTGCTCGGACCTGTATGTCGTTATTTCAACCACATTCTCGGTTTCACCCTTCTTATTCTTGACCAGCGCCAATACCGTGCCAAAGGCATTTTCATATTTTCCTTCCGGGAAAACCGCTAATATTTCCTCAGGCTTGGCATTGGTGGTAACATCCCAATCCCTTGGCTCTCTTTCGGACAACAAATCGCGCACGCATCCGCCCACGATATAGGCCTCAAAACCGGCTTGTTCCAGCTTTTCTATTATATTTTTTACATATTCCGGAATTTTCATATTAAAACTATACAATACTTGCTAATTAAAGTCAAAAAACGGCATAAAAAAATATGCCGCCTTTATTTTAACGATAGATTAATTTAGTTAAACACGCCCCAACCGCTTCAATATTACCCAAGCGATTAAACCTCCCGTAACAGCCGTCGCGAACTGCGGCCAGCTCATCATTTGAGCAACCTTTACCGCCAATTCCTGCTTAATCAGCAATTTGGCGATTACATTGGCGCTCAAAAACAAAAACAAAAACTTCAATCCGGCTCCGATTATTACGCCTGGCCAATAACTTTTGGCGCTGTTTGCCGTTGTTTGCCGTAAATTGGCGAAATAGTCCACTGTTAATACCAAAATCACGTTGCTGATCATAATAAACGGCACAACCGGAGCTAAAACAGCCGGCAATAATCCGCCGGACAAAGCCATCAAGCTGGGAATAAGGCAGAGCGTCAGCGCGCTTCTGATGCCGGCCAGAAATAAAGCCAAAATCAAAATAGCGTTGACAATCGGGCCTGTGAGCCATTGCACATGGACGACAAAAGGCAAAAATGTCGCGATGCCGGCCAATCCCAAAAATTGAATTAAAGCGCGAACATTGACTTGCTCAATGATTTTTTCTTTTAAAAGCATAGATTTATAAATATTATTGTTATAATTATTCCGTCATTATATTGTTCTTCGCGACAATGCCGTAAAGCTTATTAAGCTTTTTCGTCAAATCATTTATCTCCTTTTTTGTCGCTTCCACCGCCACGGTTATCAAGCCGGTGCAGTTTTCCACGCACGCTCTTTGCAGATTCACTCCCAAGCGCGCCATAATTATATGGCCGTTATCGGTCAAAATTCGCTGAACTTCATTGGAATGCTTCTGCCTGTCTTTAACTAAAATCGTAATTGCCGCGAGTTGTTTTTTATTGGACATAAATATTTTTTAAATTCTAAAAATTTTACAAACTCTCTTTACTGCTTTAGGATTATGTATCCAAGATAAAAAAAGTCCATAATTAGTTATTGGAATGCCGGCTTCTTTTAATTTAATAATTCTTCGTCCGTATTTTTGGCGGTCAGCCATACATCCTCCGCAATGAATAGCTAACTTATACCGGCTTAAATCATCGGGCATAACTCGTCCAAAAGAAAAATCTATCTTTGGCTTTAATCCTAATTTTTCTTTAATTAAACGAGGGATCTGCTTGGTTCCGATATCATCGCACTTTCTATTATGATTACAGCTTTCCATAATTAAAATTTTATCACCATTCCTTAAAAAAGAAAATGCCTCCAATCCTTTAACGAACAAATCTAAATTGCCGCAACTCATATAATTCGCCATCATCACAGAAAAAGTAGTCAGAGGAATATCCGAGGGCGTCCAATGATCTAAAATATCCATTGCTTGGCTATCAGTAATAATCAATTTCAACCCTTCCGAAGAATTATGCAAATGTTTAAGCAGGGCCAAAAATCGCTTTTTTTCAGTTTCATCATTAGCCCGCGCTTTTTTTAAATCCAACCTGAAAAGCACGGGAATTAAATATTTGCGCAAAAGCCTTTCTACTGCCATATCTTGCGGCCGCAAAATCCTTAAAGCCGGAGTTTCTTCATCCATAGGAATATTTAAAAGTACATACCCTTTTCCTTGAGGCAAAGGAATTAAGTCAATATCAAGACTTTCTTTTTTAAAATGGATGCTAATGAATTTAATAAATTTTTTTTGTTCTTTGCTATTTAAAGCATCCAGACAAATACTTGGCAAATTTAGACCTAACTTTTTATTAAACAGATTCTTAAACTTCTTTGTTTGTTCTAAAGATTTTTTAGTTGAAAAAATATTATAAATAATTAATACTTGTTTATTATATTTTAAAGCTCTTGCGGCGACTTCTTTTTCAAGAGCAAAATCTCTATCCTTTGTATTGTTTGCTAAATCAATAACAATTAAAGTCAGATCGGCTTCTTCTATTGCTTCATAAGTCTTTTTTCTTTTTTTCTCTCCCAGCTTAGAATATTCATCTATTCCAGCCGTATCCAAAACTTTTACCGGTCCTAAACCATGAATTTCCATTCGCGCCGCTACAGTGTCGGCTGTTGTGCCGGGACGCGCGTCCACAATGGCAAAATCCTTTTGTCCGCTTAATAGATTAAAAAGGGAAGACTTGCCGACATTTACTCGACCGACAAAAGAGATAATAGAATATTCTTTTCGCTTAGCCATAAATTCTTTTATAATAAAACGGGGAATTCCCTTGCTCGCCAAAAATCGGCTCTAAACCGGCTTGTTTAATTTTATTCACGATATCTGTAAAACTTTTATCAGCGCCTTCATCAATATTGGGCTTATTCTCATAAAGCAAATATTTATCGCGATAATCTTTTGGCGTAACTGACGGCATTATTACATTGCCGGCAATCCGCAAAACTTTTATCCGTCCAAGCGGATTAAAGACATCACAGGCTGTAGCAGCCGCAATGTTTACATTTGGCAATAAAACGCGCAAAATCGCTAAAAAATTTAAAAATATATTAAAATTTTTCTCTTTATTTTTTTGCCACCATTTTTGAATTTTTGGATCGCGCCCCAGGGGAGTATCCTTGTGAATAACATAAGGCCCGATGCCAAACATATCAAATTTATTGTCAACAAAAAATTTTAAATCATTTATTAAGTCTTCCATTGTTTGTCCCGGCAGTCCGACCATCACGCCTGTGCCGACTTGGTAATTTAATTTTTGCAGATTTTTTAAGCACCTGAATCTTTTTTGCCAAGACATCTCTTTGGGATGAAGTTTTGCGTACAATTTTGGATTTGCGGTTTCTATTCTTAATAAGTAACGATCGGCGCCGGCTTGTTTAAGCTGTTTTAAAAAATCAAAATCCTGCTCTCCGCAGGAAATGGTAATTCCTAATTGCGGATATTTTTTATGCGTAATTCCAACAATGTTTAGTAAATAATCTTTAAAATAATCTGTGGTTGCTTCGCCGCTCTGATAAACAACCGATCCGTAATTCGCTTTATCAATAAATTTCAAGCAATCTAAAATTTCTTTAGTATTCATTTGAAATCGTTTTTGTTTCTGATTGCCTTTTCTAATGCCGCAATAAAAGCAATTATTTTGGCAGATATTAGAAAACTCAATAATGCCGCGAAGCCAGATTTGTTTGCCAAAAACTTTTTCTTTGGCTTGCCGAGCCAGCTGGAAAAGTTCTTGTTGCAACTCATCTTCTGCTTGAAGATATCTAATTAAGGTTTTTTGATCAAAGTTTTGTAGTCTTCTTTTTAGCATATTAAATATACAAATCCCTTTCACCCTGTTCTAAATTTTTTAAATTTCTAACAAGCGTATCTTTTGCTTCTAAATTTTCTATTGCATTAAGATGGTTTAAAATACTTCTCTCGCCAATTTGACGGGTTGCCGGTGTCGCGTAATCCAATAAATATTCCTTAAAAGTAAGCAGGGCATTTGGCTGGCACATCTGATGAATCTTGCCTGCCTTAGCTAATTTCATAAAAACATCGCCGGTGCGGCCAACGCGATAGCAAGTGGTGCAAAAGCTGGGCAGATACCCCAATCTGCAAATATCTTGAACAACCTCGTCCAGACTGCGATGGTCATTAAGGTTAAACTGACCCTCCGCGGATTGTTCCTTCTTTCCTGAATAGCCGCCGGGTTCTGTTCTAGAAGCCGCGCTTGCTTGAGAAATGCCGACAGCAAACGCCTGGCGCCGAATTTCCGGTCTTTCGCGCGTGGAAATAATCATGCCGGTATAAGGCACTGCTAAACGTAAAACAGCGATAAGCTTTAAAAAATCTTGATCGCTAACTTGATGTTTCAAATCAAAATTAACTGTATGAGCCGGCTGAAAACGCGGAACAGAAATAGTATGAGGCCCGACGCCCAAAATTTTATCCATAAATTGGGCGTATTGAACCAATGCTAAAACTTCAAAGCGAAAGTCGTATAAACCAAACAGAACCCCAATGCCTAAATCATCAATTCCTGCTTCAAAAGCCTTAAGCAATGCTGTAATTTGCCTTTCATAATCAGCTTTTGGCCCATTGTGCATTTTTTTATAAGTGGGCTTATGGTAAGTTTCCTGAAAAAGCTGATAAGTGCCAATGCCGGCTTCTTTTAATCGCCTGTAATTTTCCACCGTAGTAGCGGCAATATTGACATTCACTCGCCTGATTTCACCTTGTCCTTCCTTGGTGGCATAAATTGTTTTAATCACATCTACTACATAATCAATAGAATTTTCAATCGGATGTTCGCCAAACTCTAAAAGCAAACGTTTATGCCCCATTGCTTCTAAAATCTCTACTTGTTCGCGCACTTCTTTTAAAGTTAATTTTTTACGGGGCGCTTGATTGCGAACATGAAAAGCGCAGTATTCGCAATCATTAACGCAAAAGTTGCTGCAATACAAAGGAGCGAATAAAACTATGCGCGGGCCATAAATAGCAATTTTTATTTTTTTTGCGCTCGCAAAAAGCATTTCTAATAATTCAGAATCCTGGATGGAAAGCAGTTTGGCGCAATCATCTAAACCTAATCCTTTCATTTCCTCGCCTTTTTGCAAAATTTCTCTGACTTCCGAACGGCTAGCTCGTAATGTCATTAACTCTTGAATTTCATCTTCATTAATAATTTTCATCATAATATAATTAAACAACTTTTTGCTCCGGCAGAGACTACCCGCCGCAGGGGGTCTCTGCCGCCGTAAATAATACAACAATTTTTAAGAGCCGGCTGAAGCCGGGTAGAATTAATTTTCTTAATTTCTTTTTTTATAATTAGTATGTAAAATTTTATGCTCCAGCTTGCCTTGGCCTTTCAGCCATTTTAACGCTTCCAACACCCCCTTATTCTCATGCGCTTTTCTTGTTTTCATGCTTTTATCCAATTTATACAAAGCATCCATTCTCTTTTGCCTAATCTCCGGAGTAGTTGGAATCGGCTGGCCGCCGCCGCCGATACAGCCGCCCGGACAAGCCATAACTTCAATGTAATCATAATCGTTTAATCTTTTTAAAACCGGCTCAATATTGCCGATGCCGTTAACCACCGCCACTCTTAATTTTTTGCCTGCCACATCCACGACCGCTTCTTTAATGCCGGCAATCCCGCGAACATCTTTGTAATCAATTCTCGCATCGCACAAGCTTCCTTTTCGTTTGCCTTTGCAGGCCAAAAACTGGGCTGTGCGCAAAGCGGATTCCATAACTCCCCCGCTCGCTCCGTAAATCGCGGCCGCGCCGCTATACTCGCCCAATAAATCGTCGGCAGGCGCGGACTTTAATTTGGCGAAATCAATATTGTTTTTCTTTATCATCCATGCAAACTCCCTCGTGGTAATAACATAATCAACCGGCCATTGCCCGTCAACTTTCAGTTCTTTTCTTGACGCCTCAAACTTTTTAGCCGTGCAGGGCATTACCGAAACCACAATTATATTTTTGGGGTTTATATTCATTTTTTGCGCCCAAAAAGTTTTAATTATCGCCCCGCTATGGATATGAGGCGATCTGGAAGTTGTTAAATTGGGAATCAATTCCGGACAATAAAATTCAACGTATTTAACCCAGGCCGGACAGCAAGACGTCATCATCGGCATAACGGCTTTATTTTTAATTCTCTCCAAAAGTTCCTCCGCTTCTACCATAGTCGTAACATCCGCGCCGAAATTAACGTCAAAAACATAATCAAAGCCCAATTTTTTCAAAGCGGCAATGGCTTGCCCTGTAACAATCTTGCCGTGAGGCAGGCCGAACTCTTCCCCGATGCTTACGCGGATTGAAGGAGCGAATTGGGCGATAATAATTTTACTTTTATGGCCGGCCCTATCCGCCGGCGCTGATTTACCTTGGTTGCGTGATGGAGCGGCGGATAATATTTTTGAAAAAATTCCTGGTTTCTCTTTCCCGTCCTCTATCGCTTTCTCCGCCATATCCCAATGCGTCTGCTCCTGCGCCGCGCCGACCGGACAATGGACGGCGCACTGGCCGCAATAAATGCAATCAACCTTTTTATCGCTTGCGGGGACGATTTCCTGATTATGCCCCTTGCCTTTTAATTCAAGATAATTAATTTTTTGCAGCATTGAGCAGGAATCAAGGCAGTTGCGGCAGTCAATGCACTGGGTGCCGTCAATTTCCACCGCGTTGGCGAATTTATAAATATCCCTTTTGCCTTTTCTGTCCGGAAAACGGGTAATTTCAATCTTGTATCTGTCGGCAAAATTCAATAAAGGACAATTAAAACGCCAAATGCAAGTCGGGCATTTTTCAATGTGTTCGGCAAAAATCAATTCAATATTCAAATTGCGCGCTTTTTTCACCCGCTCGCTGTCAGTAACAATCTCCATGCCGGCTTCAACTTTCGTGGAGCATGATGTAACCAAATTTTTTCTTCCTTTTATTTCCACGACGCAAACGCGGCAATTGCCCTTTGCCGGAAAATCGGGGTGGCCGCAAAGCCCGGGAATGAAAATCCCGTTTTCTTTGGCAGCCTTGTAAATATTCTTATCAGGCGAACAAATTATTTCTTGCCCGTTTATTTTTATTTTAATATTTTTCATAAATCAATTTCATTTCCCGGCATATTCGCCAAAACATTTTCAAAATACGATTTTATCGGCACCGGCACGACGCAGCCAAGGCCGCAAAAAGCGGTTTCGCTTAAATTGTTTAATAGCTCTCCGAACAGCTGCCAATCCGGTTTTGGCGATTTTATAATTTCCAGCAGGCGGTAAATTCCTTCGCGGCAGGGAGTGCACTGGCCGCAGGACTCGCTGATAAAAAAATCAAGCCACTTTTTGATTAAATCCAAAGGCTTGTGCTTTAAAACGCTGAATACCGTGATTGAGCCGGCGCCTGTTGCCTGAATGTTTAGCTGTTTGCTGTTTAAAACTTCTCCCGAGCCGTCGCCGCCGATCTGCGCGAAAAAATCAAAGTTTGGATAATTCTTTGTTTCTTTTAAAATTTTTTCAATCGTCCAGTCTTCGGAAAATTCATAAACTCCTGTCCAAAGGCAATCGCCGTTAATCGTGTAAAATCTTTTATTTTTATATTCGCCTGAAGCGGCTAAGCTTACATTATACAAAGTTTCCACGTTATTAATTATCGTGGGGCAATTCCATAAGCCGTTAGTGGTCGGAAAAGGCGGCCTTAAGCGCGGCTCAATCCGCTTGCCTTCTATCGCGTTAAGCGCCGATGTTTCCTCGCCGCCGATATAGCCGGCGCTTTCCGGCTTCTTGAATATTTCAATTGGCGCCGCCCCCTCTCCTTGCGAAGGAGAGGGCTGGGGTGAGGTCTTCCTTATTATACTTTCCAATTTTTGAGCGAACTTTTTATAATACTCGGGATTTATATAAATATAGCCTTTAACATCAACTGTTTTTTTGCCTTTATTGCCTAAAGACAAAAAATCAACGGCGATTTTCATGCCGTCAATCACTTTTTCCGGAAAATGCTCTAAAATATAGCCGTCCTTTTTAACTCCGGGCTCGCCTTCAGACGCGTTGCACACTATATATTTTTTCTCCCCGGCCGCATTTTTAACCATCTCCCATTTTGTGGCAGTTGGAAAGCAGGCGCCGCCTCTACCGACCAATCCGGCTTTTTTAATTTTTTGAAGAATATCCATACATTAATTTCCAATTTTGAATTTTGAATTTTGATTGAATGTTTAATGCTTTAATTTTGAATGTTTAAAAATTAGATAATTAAAAATTGTTTAAAAATTAAAAATTAAAAATTAAAAATTTTTAACTAGAAAAATTTATTGGCTTAAACTAATTTTCTTCTTCCAATATATTCACAAAGATCCACTAACCGATTACTATATCCCCATTCATTATCATACCACGCGATAACTTTCACCAAATCTCCCTCAATTACTTTCGTCAAGGACAAATCCACAATGGCGCTGGCCGGATTGCCGATAATATCGGTGGAAACAATCAGCTCTTCGGTCGCTTCCAGTATCCCTTTAAAACGCGCGCTTTCGGCCGCCTGCTTAAAAGCTTTGTTCACCGCTTTTTCATCCGTTTTCTTGCCGGAAATAAAAACTATATCGCATAAAGAGCCGACCAGAGTGGGAACGCGGATTGCCATGCCGTCAAATCTGCCTTTTAACTGAGGTATTGTTTTGGTGGCGGCAATAGCCGCTCCTGTCGTTGTCGGCACGATATTTACGGCCGCGGCCCGCGCCCGGCGCAAATCCTTATGCGGACCGTCAACAATGTTCTGATCCGCGGTATAGGAATGGACGGTTGTCATAATCGCTTTTTTTATGCCGAAATTCTGCCTGAAAATTTCCGTAACCGGCGCCAAGCAATTTGTCGTGCAGGAAGCCATTGATAATATTTTATCGTTTTTAGCGATTTTATCTTCATTCACGCCCAACACAATCGTTTTTATATTATCAGATTTTGCAGGCGCGGAAATTATCACTTTCTTCGCTCCGGCTTTTATATGCGCGCCGGCGCCCTCTTTATCGGTAAATCTGCCTGTGCATTCCAACACGATATCAACTTCCATTTCGCGCCAAGGCAATTGGCTCGGATCTCTTTCGGCCAAAACTTTATATTTTTTGCCGGCAATAACTAAACTATCGGCTGTAAAGTCGACTTTTTTGTCGTAAATTCCGTAGCAGGAATCATACTTTAACAAATGCGCCAAAGTTTTCGTGTCGGTCAAATCGTTTATGGCGACGATATTAAACGGACAGAGCGGACGCGACGCAACAGCGGCGCGTACGCGCGCATCACTTAAAAACGCTTTGAAAGCGGCTCTCCCGATCCGGCCGAAGCCGTTGATTGCGATGTTCATATGTTTAATAAATTTTAAAATTAGTAATAAAATTATTATAACATATTTAAACAAAAACAAAAACAGCCCGTTCAGGACTGTTCCTAATATCCGCCTTCCCTCCTCTTGTATAAGAGGAGGGTTAGGGCGGAGTTATCCTATTTCTTCTTCCTGTTCAAATCCACCTCAACCACGGTTCTTCCATCGCTGCCGTTTTCAGGCGCAAACTCAACGTCAACCGACTGCTTTAAAACATGGTGGCCGACTACAATTCCTCTTTTGCCGTCAACATTAACCTTAGCGCCGATTGGCGGAAGCTTTTCGGCCGAACATTTATAACCGTTCTGCTCGTAAGCCAGGCAGCACATCAAGCGGCCGCATATTCCGGAAAGCCGCTCGCTGCCGCGATGGGCAATCTGCTGAATTTCCGCCATTTCCGAAGTAATTGAAGAAAGGCCGGGTAAAAATCTCTTGCAGCACAGCGAACAGCCGCAATGGCCGAAATCGCCCATCAGCTTGGCTTCGTCGCGAATGCCGATCTGCTGGAGCCGGATAGTGCGGCTGAAATGGCGGGTCAAATCCTTAACCAATTCGCGAAAATCAACTCTGCCGTCAGCGATAAAAGCGAAAGTTATGCGCGAGCCGTCAAAAGAATGGTGCGCGTCAACCAGCTTCATTGATAGATTATATTTGACGATTATCTTTCTGCAATCTTCTATGGTTTTCATTTTTTGCTTTTCATCAGGCATTTTTTCCATATCAACCGTAGTGGCCTTTCTTAATATCGGCTTTATTTCCTTAATTTCGCTTTCTTCCCCGGCGCTTGATTCTTCCCTGTCGGCTTGCCTGCCGGCGGGCTTGCCTGCCGGACAGGCAGGCAAATCTTTAAAACCGATAACCTTGCCTATCTCAACGCCGAGTTCCGTCTTAACGACAACATAATCTCCTATCAGCAAAAAGGAGTCGCCCGGATCAAAATTATATATTTTATCCCAGGGAGTAAACTGGATTTGTATTGTTTTCATATAAAAACAACTGATATAAACAACAAAGTAGCTATTAATAAAAATAGACAGCTATTAAAATTAAAAATTAAATACCAAAAACCAAATACAAATACTTAAAAATACAAAAATTTTTATATTTTTCATATTTATTTTTGGTTTTTAATTTTTGGTATTTGGTTTTTATCTTGTTATTATTATCATTAACTATAACTGCGCTAAAAGTTCTTATAATTAGCATGGTAAACTATAAACTGTATCTCACAAACCTCTCCACCTTCACATTACCCAACATATCCTGAACATGCTTTTTGTCGTCTTTTATATACTCCTGCTTAACCAAGCAGACTTCTTCAAAATATTTATTTATCTTCCCCTGCAAAATTTTATCAATAATTTGCTCCGGCTTGCCTTCCTTGATAAGCTGCGCGCGATAAATTTCCTTTTCTTTTCCAATTTCTTCCGCCGGAACATCTTCCGGATAAATATATTTCGGATCAGCCGCCGCTATCTGCATGGCAATTTCCCGGGCCAATTCGCTTTTGTCCGGCTTGTCCAAGGCGGCCAATACGCCGATTTTTCCTCCCATATGCGAATAAGCCGCCACTGTGCCGCCGGAAACAATATCAAACCTTTTGATATCTAATTTTTCTCCGATGGTGCCGCTTAAATTTTCCAAATTGTCTTTAACGGTTCCGTTGTCCATTTCTAAATTCATCAACTCTTCTCTGCCGGCCGGTTTTTTGCTTCTTATAATATCCAAAACTTTTTCCGCAAAACCTTGAAACTGCTCATTTCGCGCCACAAAATCGGTTTCCGCGTTAACTTCCGCGATATAGCCCTCATCGCCCGCTTCATTAACGGCGATTTTAATAACGCCTTCCTTGGCTTCGCGATCGCTCCGCTTGGCGGCTTTGGCAATGCCTTTCTTTCTTAAAATTTCCACGGCTTTTTCAAGGTCGCCGCCCGCTTCTTCAAGGGCTTTTTTGCAGTCAACGATTCCGGCCCCGGTTTTATTTCTTAATTCTTTTATTAATTCCATATATTTTTTGAAAATTAGAAATTTAAAATTGAAAATTAAACCGCTGTTTGAGGTAATATCTCTTTACTGTTTGCTGCCGCCTTGTTACTCGCTTCTTTTTTCCCTTCCTCTATCGCCTCCTTGACAGAATTCAATACCAGTTTAATCGCTTTAGTGGCGTCATCATTGGCGGGAATTACATAATCAACTTCGGTCGGATTAACATTGGTGTCGCAAACCGCGATCACGGGGATGTTTTTCTTTTTTGCTTCGGCAAAAGCGGTTTTTTCTTTTTTAATATCCCAAATAAACATAGCGTCGGGAAATTTCGTTAAATTAACCAATCCTCCCACCATTATTTCCAATTTGGCGATTTTTTTGTCAAATTCCTGCCTTTCCTTTTTTGTGTATTTATCCAGTTTGCCGGCCTGCTTTTTTTCCAACAAATCCTTATATTTTTTGATTGAATGCTTAATAATAAAAAAATTGGTCAAGCATCCGCCGGGCCATCGTTCGCTTATATAAGGCATGCCCGACTCTTGGGCGATGTTTTTAAGAGTCTTCTTAACTTGCGTCTTGGTGCCGACAAACAATATTATCTTGCCTTGGCCGGCTAACTGCTTCATATAATCCAAGGCGTCGGTTAATTTTTCGCGCGTCCTGGCTAAATTAATAATATGTACGCCATTTCTTGAAGTAAAAATAAAAGGCGCCATTTTTGGGTGCCATTTGCTTGTGCGATGCCCAAAATGCATCCCTGCCTTAAGCATCTCCTCAATAGTTGGAATTTTCATAATGTTTTTTCCTTTAATCCTCTACTCCGTTTGCTCCGGCTCGCCGGAGAAGGAAAATTTTAGGAGTATGAGAGTTTATTGGTTTATTAATTTGTTAATTTCTTGGATTATTTAGATTTATTAAAACTATAATAAAGACTATAATATTATTTGCTTTCTGTCAACTATTGCAAAAGTTTTAATTCTATGTTAATATCACAAATATAATAATTATTCACATTATACTTTATTATGAAAAAAGACATCCACCCGGCATATTATCCGAACGCAAAGGCAATTTGCGCCTGCGGCAACACTTTTACCACCGGCTCAACCCAAGAAGAATTAAAAATTGAGCTATGTTCAGCTTGCCATCCTTTTTATACCGGCAAGCAAAAGCTTATGGACACTTCGCGCCGCGTTGAAAAATTCCAGGCCAGAATGGAAGCCAAAGAGAAATTTTCCACTGTCCGCAAAGGCAAAAAGGCTAAACGAATCGCCCGCGCGGTTGTTAAAGCCAAATCATCCGCGAAAACCGCGGTAAAAAAGACAGCCAAAAAAACCGGCAAAAAATAGCTGCCGTAAAAACAGTTATTTTGTTTTGTGGTATAATTATTATACATAAAACAAAATAACTGTTTTTTTAATTAATATTGAATAACTCACTTCTGTCATTCCCGCCCGCTTCGCCGGAGCTTCAGCGAGGCGAGCGAAAGCGGGAATCCAGATTTTACTCGCTTAACCCCTGGATTCCCCACCCGCTTTCGCGAGTGCTAAAGGCCGCGGGAATGACAAGTGAAACGTCTAATTTTTATTACTATGTACAATGATATTAAACAAAAATTTAACGGCCTGGAAAAACAATTAGCCGACCCTTCCATCATCGGCAATCATGAAAAATTAAAAGAAATTTCCGGCCAGCACGCCGAACTCAAGAATGTAGTTGGGATGATTTTAATATTGGAAAAAATTGAAAACAACATTAAGCAGAACAAGGAAATTATGGAAAAAGAAAAAGAGGGGGAATTAAAAGCAATGGCGGAAGAGGAATTGATTGAACTTGAAAGGCAAAAAGGCGAACTGGGCAAAAAAATAGAAGAGGAACTGCATCCGGCAGACCCCAACGACAAAAAAAATGTAATCGTGGAAATCCGCGCCGGCGCGGGCGGAGACGAGTCAGCTTTATTCGCGGCTGATTTATTCCGCATGTATTCCCGCTTTGCCGAGCGCTTGGGCTGGAAATTGAATGTTTTAAATTCAAGCCGCATCGGCATCGGCGGCTTTAAAGAGATAATTTTTGAAGTCAAAGGAAGCGGCGTTTACGGCAAATTGAAATTTGAAAGAGGCACGCACCGGGTGCAAAGAGTGCCGGAAACGGAAAAGCAGGGCCGCGTCCATACTTCAGCCGCGACTGTGGCGGTTTTTCCCGAAGCGAAAGAAGTTGATTTGGAAATTAAACCGCAAGACATCAGGATAGACACTTTCTGTTCGTCCGGACCCGGCGGCCAAAGCGTTAACACCACTTACTCGGCCGTAAGGATTACCCATCTGGCAACCGGATTGGTAGCAAGCTGCCAGGACCAAAAATCACAGCACCAAAATAAGGAAAAAGCTATGAAAATCCTGCGCTCCCGCCTGCTTGCGCAAGTTGAAGAAGAAAAAAGGAGAAGGGAATCGGCGGAAAGAAAAGAGATGGTCGGCTCGGGCGACCGCAGCGATAAAATCAGGACTTACAATTTTCCTCAAGATAGAGTTACCGACCACAGAATCAAAATGAACTGGCACGGTATTGATAAAATAATGGAGGGAGGAGTCGGGGAGATTATTGAAGAGTTAAAATCGCATAACGCATAACTCATAACGCAAAATGATAATAAATCAAATTCTTGAAGAAGCAATAAAAAAATTAAGCAATAAAAAAATTTTATCGGCACATTTAGACGCGGAAATTTTACTATCGCATATAATTAAAAAACCGCGGGAATATCTGCTTGCCCATCCTGAAAAAAAACTCACTCAAAAACAAGTTTCAAGTTTCAAGTTTCAAGTTTCAAGAAGATTAAAGGGCGAGCCAGTCGCCTATATAACCGGCCATAAAGAATTTTACGGCCTGGATTTTTTTGTTGACAAAAATGTTTTAATACCCCGCCAGGAAACGGAACTAATGGTAGATGAAATCATGGAACAAGGAACAAGGAACAAGGAACAAGGAACAATTATTGATATTGGAACTGGCAGCGGCTGTATTATTATTACTCTGGCAAAAAACCTTAATTCAAAATTCAAAATTCAAAATTCAAAATTCTTTGCCACCGACATCTCTAAACCAGTTCTCGCAATCGCCCGCAAAAACGCCAAACTGCACAATGTCCATAAAGACATTAAGTTTTTCCAAGGAGATTTACTTAAACCAATTATTAATAATTTTTCAAAATTCCCCGGCCGCGCACCGCGCAGCGGGGCAGGCAAAATTCAAAATTCAAAATTAATAATAACTGCCAACCTCCCTTACCTCACCCCCGCTCAAATAAAAAATTCGCCTTCCATTAAATACGAACCGAAGCTTGCCTTGTCCGCAGGCGCGGACGGGTTGAAGTACTACCGTAAATTATTTAAACAGATAAAAAATGTTTCGTGTTCCATGTTTCGTGTTCCATGTTTCGTGTTATGCGAAATAGATCCGTCTCAAACAACTAAAATAAAACAGCTTATTAATAAAGAACTTCTAAGCTCTCAAATACAAATAAAAAAAGACCTGCGGGGCCTAAACAGAATGGTTATTTGCTCTATAAACTTGCGGCAGGATTAGTTGTTTTTCTGAATTTGACATAAATTGTTAAATAAACTATTATGTAAGTATGAAATTATTAATTAATCTACAATATGATTTTGAATACAGTGGCTTTGTTGCCGATTGTCCCGCCTTGCCGGGGTGCATGTCTCAAGGAAAAACCAGAAAAGAGGCATTAAAGAATATTCGGGAAGCTATTCGCGGCTATGTTAAAGTCCTTAAAAAACATCATCAAACCGCTCCTCTTGAAGTAATAGTTCCTGCTTATGTAGAATTAAAAATTTAATCTATAGGCATTCTGAGCAACACTTCTGGCAAAGAAGCCGTAAAAGTTTTTAAGAAAATTGGTTATTATCTTGACCATCAGCAAGGAAGCCATATGATTTTGTATAATGACCAGCAGGGATATCCCCCGCTCTGCATTCCAAATCACAAAGAATTAGCGCCCGGATTGCTTGCCGCTCAAATTAAGAGGGCTAAACTTACTGTTGATGAATTTAATCAAATGAGAAAAGGGGGCAAGGGATAAAAATAGAAATTTTTTTATTTTTAACAGGCAACGCGAGTTGGCTGTTTTTTATTCAAACTTCACCTTTCCCTTAATTTTCATCTGTCCGCCGTCAAACCTGAATTTAGCAGGCGCGGCCGGCGCTGTGTAAGTTACTTCAAGATATGGGTCTTGGGATGTGCCGGTTTGTTCGGAGAAATAAACTGCCAAAAAACCATTAACTAGCCCCGTTCCTATAATAGCATTTTCGCAATCGTGTCCTTCTCTCAACCCTAACTTTGTCCAAGCTCCTACCCCTTTATTTATCCATGATATCCCTGTAGCATTAAGAGTTACTGAATTATAAGAATCGGATGCCATTAATCCTAAATCCTTGCTTCCGCCTTGAGTAGGATTATTATTAGTTCCACATTGCCAAAAATCAGCGGTTATCAGAGAATCGGTTGAAGCTTGAGTAGTCTGAACGACTGCGATATAATCTTGTCCATCATCATCCATGCTATATTTTGTAGTTCCATAAAAATATAAAGCGGCATTAGTTATATTAGCATCACTTGCTATTCCGGAAGTATTAATTGGCAAAAATACTCTTTGCACATATGCTGTATAAGAAATGAAATAATCCATATAAGTATAAAAATTCCGCGAAGCGGCAGTACCGTATTTTGTTAAAAGCGAAAAAACAGGGTCTCGCACTTTGTTCCAAGCAAGCAAGGCTGTTGCCCCACCAGGATAGACCCCATCTATTTCCCCATCCCCGGCCCCGGCATAATAACTCCCGGTATCAGCCAAAGCATTCATATTAAAAAAAGCTTTCAGCTTAGCTAAGAAATTTGGCTTTGTTTGCTTGCTAAATTCTTCAGCCGTGGTCGTGGCGGTTTCAGTCTGGTACCATTTATTTTCAGCCGCATCTTTGTAAAACGGCTCTCCGGCGTAAAACCTGCCAACCCAAACTTCTTTTTCACTCTCACTTGCGGCAACGGCTCCATCGTCTCCGGCCGCAACCTCGCCGTCGGCTCCATAGTCCGAGCGAAGCGAGGCTGTGGAGCCCTCTTGCGTATCCGCATCTTGGCTCCACAGCCCTTCGGGACTATGGAGCCCTCTCTTTTTAAAAAACTGGGCGTTTTTGGTTCTTTTGCTTATGTCTTCCTTAATCTCCTGCTCGTCTATTTTAATTGTTTCAGCCGGCGCTTCTGTTTCTGACGCATACAAATACTTTACAATATCATTGCCTTGCTCATCTTTGATTTTTTGGCTGTGCAATATTTTCTCCGTTGGCGCTTTTACTTGCAAATGCTCCGGCGCGGATTCTTGCGGCTGACCAATTAAATCTTTAACATAGTTAACAATACCAGCCACGATTAGCACTATTATGGATAATGTTATTATCGCCGGTTTGTATTTTTCAAACATAGTTTTAGACTTGTTTAATAATTAAATTACCACTTCCTCTGTTGTCATTTTTCTCTTTTTGTCATTCCCGACTTGATCGGGAATCCAGGGGTTAGCGGTATGAATAAGAAAATAGACAGAAGTGTTAAAAATCTTATAATGTTTTAAAACTTTTTATTAATTATTCACATTTTTACGGTTCACTCCTGGATTCCCGCTTTCGCTCGCCTCGCTCGCCTCGCTCGCCTCGCTGAAGCTTTGGCGAAGCGGGCTGAAGCTTTGGCGAAGCGGGCTGGAGCTTTGGCGAAGCGGGCGGGAATGACAGTAAAATGGCATCGCGCAATTTAAAACAAACAAAAAACACTGCTAAAAGCAGTGTTTAAATGAAAAATTTATAAAAATAAAAAATTAGCAAGAGCCGTTTACTCTCTCTCTCTCTCTCTCTCTCTCTCTCGTGCCATCTGAGTGGATTTAAAAAGGATTATGTTGTCGTAGAATTGGTTTATCATTTTAATTTTATTATAGCAGATTTGAAAAAAATATTCATCAACTCCACCCCAACCCTCCTCTTGTAAAAGAGGAGGGGGCTATTTACTCAACAACAACCTCCCTCTCCGGCCTTACCGCCTCTATCCAAGCCGCGCCGGCGTTAAACTTAAATTCTTCATTATCGCCGGCGTAAAAACGGATTCTTGCCGAACCGCTTTTCTTCTCCCATCTTCCCTCTTCGCATTTGCCGTCCAAACAAACTATCGCTTTGCCAGAGCCGATATGCTGCATCTTCAGCCGCGATTCGTCATCAATCACCTCGGCTTTAACATACATAACTGCCACATTTTTAGCCGTTATTTCCGTTCCGTCAGCGTCTTTATGCATCTGCCCCGCCAAATAACGGATATAGCCGTTGCTCTCTCTGTCGTAAACCCAGTCAACATAATAATCGGGAGTTTTAAATTTTATTTTCACATTCTTGCCGATTTCGCCTTCAGGCAATGCCGCGTCGTCTTTAAACTGCCAGCTTAAATATTTTCCCTCGCCGGCTTTTTTGTTTTCCAAATATCCGTTTAAATTTTCAGTTGAAGTATAAACATTGTGGGGAGCCGGCCTGCTCTTGCCGCGCCAAAAATAGGTTCCATTGTAAAATTCATTAAGGTCAAAAACATTCTCTCGCGCGATTTTAACCAAGGCCTCGGGACTGCCGCCGCAATGGATAAAAAGAGCGGACAGTTCCCGCGCCCAATCAACAAAATACGGCCGCGCGCTTCTTATCGGGCCAATCTCTTTTATTTCGCTTCCGTCCGCGTAAACCGCCAAAAATCTGGTGATGCCTCCTTCGGCTTCGGCTTCAATGACCAAATTGGCGCGCGAGAGAGCCGAAGGCGGCTGGGCGTCAATATGATTTTCAATAATCGCGGCAATGGGATAAAAATTTTCTTGGCCCGGCTCGACATAAACCCCGTCTATATTCCGCCTTGCGCAATTTATCCCTTTGGGACTTGTCCCTTTGAGATTAGAGCATGTTTCTGTTTCATTCTTGCTTTCGCTCTTGTTCTCGCTGAAGGGCTTCTTTAATATATTCGCCGCCTCATTTTTTACATCGCTTAAAACAAAAGAGCCGGAATTCGTGATGCTTTTAAAAGCAACCCAGCCCAAAACAGGGGAAAGGACGGCAAAAAAACAAATAATAATTATCCATATTATTTTTTTGCTTTTGACATTTGAATTTTGGGCTTGATTTGACATTTGTCATTTGGATTTTGAAATTAAAAACTATTTACCTTTTCCTTCTCTCTTTCCTTCTTCCTTGCCTTTTTCCTTCCCTTCCTCCTTCTCGCCTTCCTTGACCGGAACGGCTTCCGCCGGCGCCGGCGCCTCTTCCTTGACTTCCTCTTCTGCCCGTTGCTCCAGCACGCTCGCGACAACTAAATCGTCTTGGCTGACCAATTCAATATCCGCCGGCATTTTCAAATCGCTTAATTTAATCACATCGTCAAAAGTTTCCAATTTGGTTAAATCAACTTCTATTTCCTTGATAATATCTCCGGGCAGGCATTCCACCTCAACGGCATCCAAATTTTTTACCAAAGTGCCGCCCAATTCCTTGACGGCTTTTGCTTCGCCCATAAAATTCAAGGGGATTTCAACGAAAATTTTCTTTTTCATATCCACTTTATAAAAATCAGCGTGAATAATACTGCTTTTTACGCCGCTTCTTTGAATTTCCTTGATAATAACTTTCATCGGCTCTTCGCCTTCAACCGCCAATTTAATTAAACTTGATTCTCCGGCGATTTCGTAAGCGCGTTCAAGATCATGTTTTTTGATTTTCAAATTCATGTTCTCCATGCCTGAGCCGTAAATAACCGCGGGAATATACCCTGCGGCTAAAACTTTTTTCGCTTTGCCGTTTTTTTCCGCGCGGATTTCAGCCGCTAATTTTAATTCATTTGTCATAAATATATATAGTTAGTAATTAATTTTAGACCTTATAATAATACTCTCAATAACCCCAATCAGCATTAAGTTGGAAACCATAGCGCTTCCGCCATAACTTAATAAAGGCAGGGATATGCCTATAACGGGCAAAAGCCCGATGTTCATACTTATATTAATAAACATTTCAATAAAAATCAAGCATAAGCCGCCGATAATGAAAAAAACGCCGAAATCATTATTGATTTTTTTTAAATTTACCAAACATCTGTAAAAAAAGATGGAAAAAAACGTGAGCACCAAAGCAACGCCTAAAAACCCCGATTCTTCGGCAATAACGGCAAAAACAAAATCAGTTTGGGCTTCCGGTAAAAATTTAAGCTGGGATTGCGAGCCGAAACCCAGGCCCCTGCCTGACAATCCGCCGGCGCCAACGGCGATAATGGCCTGGCTTACGTTATACCCCTGTTCCAGCGGATTGAACGAGGGATTTAAAAAAATAAAAACTCTTTGTTTTTGGTAATCTTTAAACATAAAAGTCCAGCCGGCGCCGGCGACAACGGCGAAAATCAGCGCCAAAACAATAAAATATTTTCTTTTAAAGCCGGCTAAAGCGATCATTGCCAGCCAAAGCAGAAGTAAAAGCAAGGCCGAGCCGAAATCGGGCTGTAACAGGACAAGAACTATAAATATAAACGCTCCTCCGCCGGTAATGATCAAATGCTTTAAAGGGTTGATTTTAAGAGATGTGGAAGAAAAATAGCGGGCTAAAAATAAAATCAGTATAAATTTAATAAACTCAACCGGCTGGAGGCTGAAGCCGGCGACATTGAACCAGCCCCTGGTGCCGCGGATTTTCACTCCGAAAAATAAAACGGCAACAAGCAATAAAATCCCCAGCAAATACAAATAGTTGCTGTAGCTGCGCAAATTATGGTAATCCAAAAAAGCGAAAACAAACAGCAATATCATGCCGAGCGCGATAAAAAAAATCTGCTTTTTAAAATTAAGCAAATCTATCTCATTCTGCCCCAGCGCTATGCTGTATATTTCAACTAAGCCGAAACAAATTAACAGCAATACGGAGGCGAATAAAATCCAGTCAAAATTTTTTAAATAAAGCGTGATTTTATTGAACATCTATTTTATCTCCCCCACTCCCCCTTCAAACTTCAAATACGCGCCATCATCCATTATATTGACTTCCGGAATTACTTCTACTTTGCTTACTCGCCCCAAGGCGCCGGGCCAATTGGCTTGAATTTGACGCTCTTCACCGGACATAAAATCTTTTAACTTATATTTATTAACGCCGATAACGGCGCTGCCGCCATAGAGCAAAACAACAAAATCAACTTCTCTGTAATTATAAGCCGTTTTATTAATCGCGGCAAAGCCCAATTGATTAAGATTGATTTTATCCGTCAAGCCGCTCTTGTTTGCCGGCGTGAATATTATATCTTTAACAACAATATTCAAATGGTCGCTGCTAAAACTCGCCCAATCCGGAATTTTATGCTGATTGATGCGGCTCCAGCCGATGTTTTCTATCGCCAAGCGGACGGCGGAACCGCCGCTGAAATCTTGGTTAAAAATAACCAAATATTTTTCTTCGCCCGGCAAAATAAATCCTTGCAGCGTTTCTGTCCGCTTGTCGCCTGAATAAAAATAATAGCTGAATTCCGACCGCCATTTTTGGTTGGGGTTTTTAATTTTGGCTATAAAGTCATATTTCCGGTCGGAGGATTTCAAAACTTCAGTCGCGGAAATTTGCAAATCTTTCGCGGAAATTTGCGCTATATAATCATGCCCTATGGCATTGATTTTTACCATCTCATACGCCGACAGCCGGTCCTGCTTCATGCCCCAGATAGCATAATAGAAAAAGCCGTACAAAGTATAAAGCCAAGAAACAACCGCGACCGCTGTTAAAAAGCCGATTAAAATCTTTTTAAACTGCTCGCGATGCTCAACATACCACAGCCCAAAATTCAACTTCTTAGTTGACAGACCTTCAACATCCTTGTATCTCTCCACTTCTTCTTTCATTTTACTTTCATTATCGGTTTTAATATCATTATTTCGCATAAAATTGGATATTAGATGATTATTATTTATTTTAACACAGTTTACGTGAAATAAAAAGGAGTGTTTTAATAACTTTGAATGCGATATATTATTCTAAATAACCGCGCATCACTGTCATTCTGAGCCCGCGGGGCGAAGAATCTCTGGTAAAACGGAAGGAATAAGATTAAACCACCATACATTATCAATGAATATTTTCGTCTAACCAGAGATCCTTCGCTACGCTCAGGATGACAAAGAGTGTTGCATGAATTTCGGCTTGCCAAACCGCTATCTTTTTGCTAAAATATTAATATAAAAAAGACCCTGCGAAGAGGGGGTGTTTTTTATGTAAAATAACTAAAATTAGTCATATTAAGACATAATACTCAAATTTTATGGCAAAAAAAATAAATAAAATTTCAGATTACGGCGCGGAATCAATAACAGTGCTGGAAGGCCTTGAACCGGTAAGAAAAAGGCCTGGAATGTATATCGGCTCAACCGGAAACACCGGACTGCACCACTTAATCTGGGAAGTGGTTGACAACGGCATTGACGAGGCAATGGCCGGCTTTGCCACGGAAATTACGGTTATTTTATTGGATAACGGCATGGTGGAAGTTACTGACAACGGACGCGGGATTCCTGTCGGCATTCATAAAGCTACCGGAGTTTCCGCCCTGGAAACCGTTATGACTAAATTGCACGCCGGAGGAAAATTCGGCGGAGGCGGCTATAAAGTTTCCGGCGGCTTGCACGGCGTTGGCGTAAGCGTGGTAAACGCCTTATCGGAATACTTGAAAGCCGAGGTGCATCGCGACGGTAAAATGTGGATGCAGGAATATAAGCGCGGCAATCCGGTAAAAAAAGCTAAGCCGGTCGGCGCCACTAAAAAAACCGGCACTGTAATAACTTTTAAGCCGGACACGCAGATTTTTTCCGAACTGGAATTTAACTGGGGCAAAATCTTGGACCGCATGCGCCAACAGGCTTATTTAACAAAGGCCGTTACCATAAAAATAGCCGATCGCCGCAAAGGCCACCGGCAAAAAGATTATCAATTTTATTTTGACGGCGGCGTTAAAGCTTATGTAAAAGCGTTAAACCATAATCAGACAGTCAAAAATGAAACTATTTTTTATATTGAAAAGGAAATTAATGATTCCAAGGTTGAAGTGGCTTTGCAATATAATGACGGCTTTAATGAAACGGTCTTGGCTTTCGCCAATAATATTATCAATCCTGACGGCGGCATGCATTTAATCGGCTTCAGGACCGCTTTAACCAGAACTTTAAACAGCTATGCCAGGGGGAAAAATTTATTAAAAGAAAAAGAGGAAAATTTGACCGGCGACGATGTCCGCGAAGGCTTAACCGCGATTATCAGCGTTAAGCTTACCGATCCGCAGTTTGAAGGCCAAACCAAAGGCAAATTAGGCAATCCGGAAATAAAAACTTATGTTGAACAGATATTCGGCGAAGCTTTTTCGACTTTTCTGGAAGAGCATCCGAAAGAAGCCGAAGCGATAATCGGCAAATGTTGCTTGTCCGCCCAGGCCAGAATCGCGGCTCGCACCGCCCGCTCCGCTATTTTAAGGAAAGGCGCCCTGGAGGGTATGACATTGCCCGGAAAGCTGGCTGATTGCTCAAGCCGCAAGCCGGAAGAATGCGAATTGTATGTTGTTGAAGGCGACAGCGCCGGAGGAAGCGCCAAGCAGGGCCGTGACAGGAAATTCCAGGCCATTCTGCCTTTGCGCGGCAAAATTTTAAATGTTGAACGGGCGCGCTTGGATAAAATGCTGGCCAACAATGAAATAAAAAACTTGGTAATCGCTTTGGGCACCAATATTGACGAACAATTTGATTTGGAAAAACTGCGCTATCACCGAATTATAATTATGACTGACGCCGATGTTGACGGCGCGCATATCAGGACTTTGCTTTTAACTTTATTTTACAGGCATTTCAATCCTCTTGTGGCTAACGGCAATTTATATATTGCCCAGCCGCCGCTTTACCAAATTAAAAAAGGCGCTACCGCCAGATACGCTTACTCGGATGAAGAAAAAGAAAAAATTATAAAAGAATTGGGCGGCATCGCGGTTGAAGCCGCCGATGATGGCGAAGAGGCGGAGGAAACAACCGAGGAGGAAGCCGAAGAAAATAAAAAAGGCCGAGAAGCGGTCAGGGTCGCGCGCATCAATATCCAGCGCTATAAAGGTTTGGGCGAAATGAACCCGGAACAGCTTTGGGAAACCACCATGAATCCGGAAAAGCGCATTGTTAAACAAGTTACGATTGAAGACGTGGCCAAAGCGAATGAAACCTTTGAGATACTGATGGGCGGCGATGTCGCGCCCCGCAAGCATTTTATCCAAACCTATGCCAAGAAGGTGGAAAATTTGGATATATAAATCAATCTGTCATTCCCGAAGGCCGAAGGCCTATCGGGAATCCAGGAGTTAATTGTATTTCCCCTGGATTCCCGCTTTCGCTCGCCTCGCTGAAGCTCCGGCGAAGCGGGCGGGAATGACAGCAAGTATAAATTCGTTTCTTATTTTTTATTTCTTATTTTCTCTTCAATCTCCTTAATAAACTCATCTTTGCCGATTTCTCTGACACTATCGCCTCCCCTGTCGCGAACAGCCAATTTATCCGAACCCGTCTCTTTATCCCCTATCACTAAAACATAGGGAATTTTTTCCTTGGCCGCTTTTCTTATTTTATTTCCGACTGTTTCATTGGCATCGTCCACTTCAACCCTGATATCCCGCTCTTTTAATTCTCGCGCCAGTTTACGGCAATATTCAATATGCCCGGCGCCGACTGAAATTATTTTCACCTGCGCCGGCGACAGCCATACCGGAAAAGCGCCG
>JAUYAT010000055.1 GCA_030693295.1 bacterium | reverse complement strand
CGGCTGGCAATTTGGCGGAGTGGAAACAGCGGAATTGGAAAAATCAGTTTCTTCGTCTAAAATTTTAGCTTTAATATTATAAGTTAAATTATCGCCAAACGCAACCGCGGAATCCCAGGTAGTGATATTATTTATTACATTGTTTCCTGAACTGTCGGTAATTCTGGCGTAAAGCCCCCAGCCGCTGGCGCCTTGCTGAACTTTTATCAACAATGTATTTATTCCCGCCAAAAGATTAATGGCCTTAATATCCTGATCCGGAGAAGCGCCGCGCTGAGTATTATTTGTATAAATTACCGATCCGTTCAAAAAAGCTTTTACGCCATCATCGCTGCCTATGCGCAATTGGACAGTTTGCGCGATAGGGCTATAAACATATGCGAAAGCGTAGGCGCTCGCGTAAGTTTTTGGGGTTAGCGCAGACATCGGAGCGGAAGTAAGCGTAAAATCAGTATAATTGCTGGTCGGCGCGTTATAATCAAACCAAATTTTCCCGCCGACAGATTCTCCGGCTCGCGGCTTAACTTTTAATTCTCCTCCAAGATAATCAGTATTAAGAGATGCTAAAGTTGCCGCGGCATCAGTGCCGGCATAACTAAACCCGCCGATTAAGAGCCAATGCTTAATAAAACCGTCGCTTGAAATATAATCAGCCGGGGCTTTGCTTTCAAATAATGCTCCGTCTTTATAAAGCTTGTATGCGGTAATATTTTTTTGGTTAGGCCAGTAAAGCAGAGTAATCGGCTTATTATAATAAGAGCAAATATCATTATTGATTAAAACAGGAGCGGTTAGGCAAGCGCCGGTATTAACTATAACTTCATTTGAAAAACCGCTTTCCGTATCAACTCCCATGGCTTTAATTTTATATTTATAAGTTGTGTTGCTATACAAAGGCGCGATAAACTTTGGCTTAGCTAAAGGAAATTTCCAGCTATTCTCGCTCATATTAATTAAACTGCCGTTGTTTCCCTTGCCGGAGCTGTCAGACGCGATAGTTCCGCTTCCTTCGTTAAAATGCCAAATTCCTCTTAACTCTGTTTCATTTTTATATATCCCTTGGCTATGCTCCAAAACTTCCGCCGCTGTTAATACCCGGGCATAAATTCTAACTTCATCCATCTGCCCATAAATTGGGCCTGCATATCCCTTGCCAATTGATAAATTATTGGCAGACGCAACAGCGGCATTATAAGCAGGCGCTATTGGATTATTAGCCACCCCATTAAAATACCAAACCATTGTTTTATTTGCGACATCTCTTACGTGCGCGACATGAGTCCATGTGTTTGCCGCTATTGTGATAGTTGAGCCATGGCCTTGATATGTCCCTCCGTCAACTCCCGAAATTCCCCAATAATAACTTAATGCGCCATTTGTTTCAATTGTTATGGTTCCTTCGCCGCCGTAAGCCTTGTTTATAGGATTACGCCGCGCGCTAAAATTAATTGGTTTAATCCAAAATTCATAAGTTTGATTGCCTGTAATTTTTAATGAAGCATCATTGCCGCAATTAACATAATCATCGCTGCCGTCAAAATCCAAAGCATAGTCGCCATGGTCTAACAGAATAGATTTAACTGTCGGATAAATTAAATTGCTGGTGTCCGGATTGCGGTAAAGATTGTAAG
>JAUYAT010000050.1 GCA_030693295.1 bacterium | reverse complement strand
AAAGGATTGATTATTATAATAAACGGAGAATCCATACGAGCGTTAAATATCAAGCGCCGATGAAATTCACAAAACTATTTATTAAAAATGTTTCCTTAATCGAATGTCCTAAATGGTATAGTATTTTCAGGACTTGACAATACACTATCACATCTGTTTCTACTACGCACGTTCCAAAGACAGGTCTCCCATGGGTTATCTTGGTGTGTAAATTAATAAACCTCGTAAGATAATCTGTTGTCTTTCGCAGGTAATCTATATTTTCAACGCTATCCTTCAGAAAAGCCATCTCCGTAAACTTCACAGTTTTTTTATCACCGTCAATATACATAAATGGATTTTCTTGATGTAATATATATCTTTTAAATTTTTTTGGCATTTCATCAAAAACAATATCCATATCAACCCCATCTTTAATATGCTGAAGAAGTGTGCTCTTCCCGGCACATGGAGGACCTAAAACCAAAACTCTCTCATTTGAATGCTGTAATAGGATAAATTCCAATTTCTTTGCATCCTCTGTTCCTTCTTCGGGATTAAGATAAATATCTCTTTGATTAACAGTGGGGGTCTCAACAGAATTGCCATGACCCTTGTCTAAGTTATCATTATCAATACTTTTTTTAGAAAATATGATTGATTCATGCATAGAAAACATATTATTAAACACAAAGTTATTAAATTTATTTCAACCTATTTATGCTACTGCTTCATATCATAGATATGAGTTACTTACAATTATTTTATCAATAATATTGTAAGCTTTTCCCTTATAAATAAATCGTTTTCGTAGCGGAGCGGAGAAAACTCCTTATACCCCTCTTTAATTAATGAAAAAGAAATTTTAAAATTTTTTAAAACAATTGGGCGATAGCCCAAAAAAGAAAAGGAATATTTCAGCTAATGTTTAAGAATATCTGATGTTTTTGTCTCGCTTCCTTATATTATTTCAAAAAGAAAAAGAGACAAAAATATGGGTTGAGGGAATTTTTTACTCCTTATTAATATTATTGATGAAAAATTTCTGAACCAGATATTCTTTGTTATCGGATGTAAATTTTTAGACCCGTTTTTAACGCACAAACTTAATGCCAGTATTGGAAATTACTCATTCGTCTTTAGCACCCTGATTGATGTTCCAGATTTTTCGTTATAGTGTTTTAAGACTCCTTTCATATTTTCAAATGATTCAGTGTTTTCCTTAGCGATTTTATCATACTCGCCCTCGCTTACTGTTTGCCATTCTCCTTCAGCCCCACTTTCCGAGCGAAGCCGCCGACTTTTCAATAGCTCGCCTTTCTTTGGATTAAGATAAACCACCATATCCGCATCCTTAATGAGATTTTGTCGTAATAGGTCAGCATGGTTAATCACGAATGGGGGTTTTTCTTTTTGTAGAATATATTTCAATAACTCTGATAAGTCGGTGGCTTCGCGTTGTTGTTCTTGACGAAAAATCTGGAACCATCGATCCACGTCAATATTTTTAAAGCCTGTCTCACGCGAAACTTCTCTTGAGAATGTAGTTTTACCCGAACCGACATTACCAATGATATATATTTTTTCCGCACCACTTTCTTTGATGATAGAAACAGCCGTCTCTACATCTGCCTCTGTATACATATCGCGTCCTTCTTGTTTGTAGGCGTCCTTCTTTCCTTTTTGAGTAATTTCCAATACTGGCATGGCAACCGCCATTACTCTAGTCACAAAATCATCCTCGTCTTTGTAAGTAATACCTCGCAGTTGATCAATTGTTTTATTTGCTATAGCTTCACCTGCTAAATTTTTAAACTCATCAGTTTGCATTTCGGCGATGATAACATCAAGAGGTGAATCAGAGCTACGAAAAAGATCGCGCATGTCTGCTTCTTTTTGCGCTAAGATATTTTTATCCACCTGGGATTTTATTACATCAGGATGATTTTGTGGCGGTGTTTCAAAATTCATAACTTTGATTTTAGTAAGGTCTAAAAATTTATTTCCGATAACGTATCGGCATAAGCGAAGTTTTTGTGAAGCGAAGCGAAACAAAAATTTGGGTGAGGCACGAGCCGAGTGCCGAACCGCTTATGCCGTGTTAGGCGACCCGAGCGAATGCGAGAGCGCAGCGTGGTCTTGACGTATTTTAAAAACAATTCCAAAAACTTTTTTTATAATTCGCGAAGCGAATTTGATTTGGGGGCGAAATTTTTTTTTATTTCGTCGCGAGCGACACCTTATTTTGCAAGTTCAAATATTTTTTTAACTAGTCCTTTGCGAGCATAAAAAGCTCTGGTGATCGGTCTGCGTTCGCCGGTTCGTGGGTTAACTCCACCAGTGCCTTTTGTTCTGGCTTGAATCCATTTTCCATCTTTGCCAGTTAATGCGTTAAAACCATTTTTAATAAGTTTGGCTCTTATAAAATCGTAGTCCGTTTTTATTTCTTTAATCAAGTCATCATCTTCGCTAAAATCCAAACTGGCGACTTTGATTAACTGTCCGTCGTCTGAATTTTTGCCGTTCCATTTTACGGCGCAAAAAATAATTGCTTTTAATTTGTTCCAGCAATGACTTTCAAAAAATTCTGTTTCTTTTAGCTCTTTTGGGTTGATCATCGTAATTGCCATTGTTTCTTTCGGCGTTAGTTTGCCTTTAACTTCGTAAAAGCTGACCGATTTTAATTCCCACGATAATCCGTTTGGTGCTTTGGAAATATTGTTTTCAAGCCCTGCCAATCTTTCCAAAATTAAACCTTTCCAGCCTTTATTCTGTTTGCCTGTTTCGTAAGTCGTAATTTTGAATTTTAAAGCAAGGTCTCTTAGATCCTTGCCTATAAATTTATTTAGATTATTTATTGCGACTGTTCGTGTTATGATTTTCATAATGTTATTTTGATTTTTCTAAATCTTTTAATCTTTTTATTGATAAATCTAAATATTTTTTTTCTAAATCAATGCCGATGAATTTGCGGTCGTTCAAAAAAGAGGCGAGTCCTGTTGTTGACGAACCTGTAAACGGATCAATAATCAAGTCGCCTTTATTCGTACTGGCTAAAACAATTCTAGCCAATAAATCAATCGGCTTTTGTGTTGGGTGCTTGCCGAATTTTTTTTCGCCGTTTCTTGGCGGATAGATAGCCCAAACACTTCTCATTTGAAGCCCTGGCTTCTTAATAAAATCTTCAGGCCAATTTCCCTCTTTCATCGCCTTGTAGTTAAATTTGTGTTTACTCTTTTGATCTTTGCGCGCCCAGATAAGCGTTTCGTGGCTGGCGGTAAAAAATCGGCAAGATAAATTAGGCGAGGCGTTTGGTTTTAGCCATGCAATATCGTTGAGGATGTGAAATTTAGCAACCTGCAAAGCAAAACCGCATTGATAAATTGAGTGGTAAGTTCCGCTAATCCAAATTGTGCCACCAGGCTTTAAAACCCGTTTGCACGCCTCAATCCAAGAAAGATGAAATTCAAAATCTTTCTTAAGGCCGTTGCTGACATCCCACTGACCCTTATTTACGCTAACCATTTGGCCAGCATGGCAAGTAAAACCGCCATTTGAGAGTAAATAAGGCGGATCGGCAAAAATCATATCCACCGAATTTTCGGGAATTTCGGCTAATATATTAAGACTATTGCCGTGATATAAGGAAAAATCACTGTATTTGTAATATGGTTTAGTTTTCATATATTTATTATATCAGAAATAAAAAAAATTTTCGCCCCCAAATCGCCGAAGGCGATAAAAAAAGTTTTTGGAATTGTTTTTAAAATATGTCGCCTAACGTATCGGGATAAGCGAAGTTTTTATTTTTTTTCATTAATTATTTTAAAGAAAGAGAAAATAAAAATTTGGGTGAGGGGCAAATGCAGCTCATTAATGTAAGTAATAAATCGCATTTGCCCTGAACCGCTTATCCCGT
>JAUYAT010000041.1 GCA_030693295.1 bacterium | reverse complement strand
TAACAATGGACAAAATAGTATCCCTTTGCAAACGCAGGGGCTTTGTTTTTCCGTCCTCGGAGATTTACGGCGGGTTCGCGGCCGTTTACGACTACGGGCCTTACGGGGTTGAACTGGCGAACAATATTAAAAAAGAGTGGTGGAAAGCCATGGTTCAAGAAAGGGAAGATATTGTCGGGCTTGATTCGGCGATTTTTACGCATCCAAAAGTCTGGCAGGCGAGCGGCCATGTGACGGGCTTTGCCGACCCTTTGGCCGAGTGCAAAAACTGCCATAGCCGGCTAAGGGTTGACCATTTGTTGGAAGATATCGGCATAGCGGCTGACGAGAAAATGACTTTAGAAGAAATTAATAAAATATTCGCTCAAAATAAAAAGAAAATAAAATGCCCCAATTGCGGCAAAAGCGATTTTACCGAAGTAAAAAAATTTAATTTATTGGTAAAATCCAATCTGGGAAATTTTACCGAGGACTGGGATAAAGAGCCGGTTTATTTAAGGGGCGAGACCTGCCAGGGGATTTACGTGAATTATAAAAATGTGCTTGATACCGCGCGCGTTAAAATTCCCTTCGGCATCGCCCAGATCGGCAAAGCTTTCAGGAACGAGATTACGGCGCGGCAATTTATTTTCAGGACGCGCGAGTTTGAGCAGATGGAAATGCAGTATTTTACTTCGCCTAAAGACGAGATGAAAGAATATAAAAAGCTGAAAGAATATCGCTGGCAGTTTTATCTTGATTTGGGAATTAAAAAAGAGAATTTAAGATGGGAAAAGCACAAAAATTTGGTTTTTTACGCCAAAGAAGCATACGACATAGAATACAATTTTCCCTTTGGGTTTAAAGAGCTGGAAGGCGTGCATGCGCGCGGGGATTATGATTTAAGCCAGCACCAGAAATTTTCCGGCAAGGACTTGTCTTATGCCGATGCTGTTGCCGGCGAAAAATATATTCCGCATATTGTTGAATCGTCCGGCGGAGTCGGTAGGGCGTTTTTGGCGGTTTTGTGCGATGCTTACGCCGAAGAGGTTTTATCCCCCCCAACCCCCCTTGCGAAGGGGGGCAGTGAGACTCGCGTTGTATTAAAATTAAGCAAGAAGCTCGCGCCGATTAAAGTTGCTATTTTTCCGCTGTTAAAAAATAAGCCGGAGCTGGTTGAAAAAGCCAAAGAAATTTTTAATTCTTTAAAAACGCGATTTATGTGCGAGTTTGACGACCACGGCAATATCGGCAAGCGCTACCGCCGGCAGGATGAGATCGGCACGCCTTATTGCATTACTGTTGACTTTGATTCATTAGAAGATGACGCGGTGACGGTGAGGGATAGAGATACGATGGGGCAGGAGAGGGTTAAAATAGATAAATTAGAGAGTTATTTAGCTGAAAAAATAAGCGAATAATTTTGTGATTTTTAGTTCTTTAATTTTTTAAATCCCAATGCCCAAACCCCAATTCCCAACCAAGCCCCAAATCCAAAACTCCAATTATTTCTTTTTGTTTGGGGTTTGTTAAATTGGGATTTGGCTCGCCTCGCTCGCCTCGCTGAAGCTTTGGCGAAGCGGGCTGAAGCTTTGGCGAAGCGGGTTGGTCATTGGTCATTGGAGTTTGGGATTTTAATTTGTCATTCAAAATTTATGCATAGTTTAAATAAGCTATCCAATGGTTTGCAATTAATCACCATCCCCATGCGTGGCACCAAGACTGCCACGGTTTTAGTTATGGTGAGAACCGGGTCAAAGTATGAAAATAAAAACAACAGCGGCATTTCCCATTTTCTTGAGCATATGTTTTTCAAAGGCACTGAAAAAAGGCCTGATACTTTGGCGATTTCTTCGGAATTGGACGGAATCGGCGCGGAATTCAACGCTTTTACAGGCAAGGAATATACCGGCTATTGGGTTAAGGCGGCATCTGATAAAATTGAATTGGCGATGGACGTGGTGAGCGATATGCTTTTAAATTCCAAGTTCGCGGAAAAAGAAATTGAGCGGGAAAAGGGCGTGATTATTGAAGAGCTGAATATGTACCGCGACAATCCGGCAATGTATATTGAAGATTTGTTTGAAGAACTGCTTTACGGCGACCAGCCGGCCGGCCGGGATACGATCGGAACGAAAGAAAATATTTTAAAATTCAAGCGCCGAGACTTTACGGATTATTTGGCTTCGCAATACGGGGCGCAGAATACTTTTATCTGCGTGGCGGGGAATTTCGCAGGGGCATTGCGCGCAATGCCCGTACAGGTTGAAAAGTATTTTTCTAAGTTAAAGCCGTCTAAATTTCAAGACAAAAAGCCGGTGCGGGAAAAGCAGGATAAGCCGGAAATCAAACTTCATTACAAAAAGACCGACCAGGCGCATTTGTCCTTGGGCGTCCGCGCTTTTTCCATCGGGCGCAAGGATGAGCATGCTTTAAAAGCCGCCGCGATTTTATTGGGCGGCTCAATGAGCTCCCGGCTTTTCATAGAATTGCGCGAAAAGAAAGGCCTGGCTTATTCGGTGAAAACCCAAGCCGAGTTTTATACCGATTCGGGCTATTTAACAACCGAGGCCGGCGTGCCGATCGGAAAAATCAAAGAGGCGATTAAAATTATTTTAGCGGAATATAAAAAATTGGCCAAGACGTTAGTTGATAAAAAAGAACTGGAAAGGACGAAAAATTTAATTCGCGGGCGGCTGGCCATACAGCTTGAATCATCGGACAATGTCGCCGCCTGGTACGGCAAGCATATGGTTTTGCGGGACAGAATATTAACGCCGGAAGAATTTTTAAAAGCGATGGACAGCGTGACTGTTAAAGATATTCAGAGAGTGGCGCGTGATATTTTTATTAATAAAGGATTGAATTTGGCGATTATTGGACCGTTTAAAGATAAAATAAAGTTTAATAATTTGTTGAAGATTTAAATCTCTCTGTCATTCCCAGCTTGACTGGGAATCCAGGAGTTAGCGGTATGAACAATAAATATAGATAAAAGTATTGTAGCGCTTTTTAATTTTTTATTTATTTTCAATGTTTCTGCGGTTCACTCCTGGATTCCCGCTTTCGCTCGCCTCGCTCGCCTCGTCTTCGACTCGTCGAAGCGGGCTGAAGCTCCGGCGAAGCGGGCGGGAATGACAGAAGTGGATTATTTAACGCTCCCAAATTAAAAATTAAATGAATAATTTATTAGAAAATTTAAACAAAGAACAGCTCTCGGCCGTTACCCATAAGGAAGGGCCGCTTTTAATCGTGGCCGGAGCCGGCACCGGCAAGACCACGGCGATTACCCGGCGCATCGCTTATTTGATTGAGCAGGGGCTGGCGAAATCGGACGAGATACTGGCCTTGACTTTTACGGAAAAGGCGGCCGGCGAGATGGAGGAAAGGGTTGACCGGCTTCTGCCGATGGGCTATCTTGATTTATGGATTTCCACCTTCCACAGCTTTGCCGAGCGGATTTTAAAGGACCATGGCTTGGATATCGGCCTGCCCGCCGGCTTTAAGTTGCTTAATGAATTTGAGCAATGGGCTTTGATAAGGAAAAATTTAGACAAATTCAACTTGGATTATTACCGCCCCTTGGGCAATCCAACGAAATTCATCCATGTTTTAATAAAGCATTTTTCGCGCCTGAAAGACGAAGATGTTAGCCCGGAGCAGTATTTGGAATACGCGCAAGGGTTGAGGGAGAATTTGGACGGGATGATGAGCGGAGGCAAAAAAACAAGAAAAGCTAATTGTCATTCTGACCCCGCTAAGGCGGGGGAAGAATCTCGGGTTAATCGGAAGAAATTATATTTAGCGCATTACGCCGCCAAGCCGCAATTAACCAGAGATCCTTCGTCGCTCCTTGCAGTCGCTCCTCAGGATGACAATAGGGATGTTAACAAGGAAATTGCGGAGCAAGAGGTGATGCGGATTAATGAAGTTGCCAACGCTTATCATGTTTATCAGCAGTTGCTTTTGGATAATAACGGTTTGGATTTCGGCGATTTGATAAATTATTGCCTGAAATTGTTCCGCGAACGGCCGGCGATTTTGGAAAAATACAGGAAGCAGTTTAAATATATCTTGCTGGACGAATTTCAGGATACCAACTGGGCGCAGTACGAATTGGTGAAAATGCTGGCGGCGCCAAGGAATAATTTAGCGGTTTTGTGCGACGACGACCAGAGTATTTATAAATTCAGGGGCGCTTCCGTGTCAAACATATTGCAATTCAAAAAAGATTATCCGAATTCAAAACAAACAGTATTGGTTAATAATTACCGCAACAAGCAAAATATTTTAGATTTGTCTTACGAATTTATTAAATTAAATAATCCGAACAGATTGGAATGGCAGATGAACATGAAACATGAAACATGTAACATAAAACATATAACACGGAACACGGAACCCTCCAATTCGGCGGGCAAGCAAGTATTAAATAAAAAGCTGGTAGCGCAGAAAAAAGGCGAGGGCGTTATTGAGGTTATACAAGGAAGCGACTTGCAGGACGAAGTAAGGCAAGTGGTTGAAAAAATTGCGGATTTAAAAATTGAGAACAAGAACGCGACATGGAACGACTTCGCGATTTTAGTCAGAGCCAATGAAAGCGCCAAAGAATTTTGCAATGCCTTGGAAACAGCCGGCCTGCCCTATCAGTTTATGGCTTCGCGCGGGCTTTATTCAAAGCCGGTAATAATGGATGTAATCGCTTATCTTAAAATGCTTGACAATTACCATGAAAGCCCTGCCCTATACCGCGTTTTAAATCTGCCTGTTTTTGATTTTTCTTATCAGGAATTGGTCAACTTTAATTATTGGGCGAGAAAAAAGAGCTGGTCGCTTTATGAAGTGCTGAAAAGCGCGGCTGGTTTGAATTTAGGCGAAACGATTCAAGCCAAAATCGGCAAAGTTTTATCATTGATAGGCAAGCACACTGCCATAGCTAAGGATAAAACCGTTAGCGAAACGATAGCGGCATTTTTAAATGACAGCGGCTATTTAAAATATTTAATCGGACAAGACGAGCGGAAAAGCGGGGAAGCGATGAATTTGCTTAACCAGTTTATGAAAAGGGCAAAAATTTTTGAAGCCGCGAGCGATGACAAGAGCGTTAAGGGCTTTTTGGCTGAATTTGACATGGAAATTGAATCAGGCGAGCAGGGCGCGCTGGCGTCCGACATTGAATCAGGGCCCGAGGCGATAAAAGTTATGACCGTCCACGCGGCGAAAGGGCTTGAATTTCAATATGTTTTTATCGCCAATATGGTTGATAAGCGTTTTCCCACCACGGAACGAAAAGAGCAAATTCAGATTCCCGACGCTTTGATAAAAGAAATTTTGCCGCAAGGCGATATTCATCTTGAGGAAGAGCGGAGATTGTTTTATGTCGCCATAACGCGCGCCAAGCAGGGTTTGTATTTTTCTTGGGCGCCTGATTATGGCGGAGCGCGCAAAAAAAAGCCGTCAAGGTTTTTAAATGAAATAGGATTGATAGAGAATGACAAATTTCCAATGACAAATCCCCGCCCGACTTCGCCTGCGAGCGAACTCGCTGGCGGGCGGGCCAAATCCCAAATTACTAAAGAAACAAAAAAAGAAAATCTTATTATTCCAAACTATTTCTCCTATACCCAGCTGGCGGCTTTTTCCAATTGCCCTTGCCAATATCGTTTTGCCCACATATTAAGAGTGCCGGTTCGGGGCAAAGCGGTTTTTTCATTTGGAAAAACAATGCATTCAGTTTTGCAAAAAGTGTTTTTGTTGATTAATGAGAGGCGGGAGCAGGGGTGTTTATTTGATAACGCAAAAGAACGCGAAAGAACGCAAAAGAACGCCAAGATTAGTTTGGATGAAATTTTAAAATTATACGAAGAGAGCTGGATTGACGATTGGTATGAAAATAAAAAACAAAAAGAAGAATACAAGAAAAAAGGCAAAGAGATTTTAAAAGGATTTTACGAAAAGCATAAAAGCAATTGGCCGCGAACGATTTTTTTGGAAAAAGGATTTAATTTTAAGTTATTCGCGGACCAAGAGCGATATACCATACGGGGAGTAATAGACAGAATTGACGACGCGGGGGCAGGCAAAATAAAAATTGTTGATTATAAAACAGGCCGGCCCAAAGAGAAATTAAGCTTTGAAGAAAAAGAGCAATTATTAATTTATCAATTAGCCATCCGAGATTTGTTTAAACAAGAAATCGCGTCTTTGGCTTTTTATTATCTTGACAATAATTCGGAAGCGGAATTTTTGGGCGCGGAAGAGGAATTAAGCAAGGTGAAAGAAAAGATTCTTACTATTATCAATGAAATTAAAAAGGGAGAATTTCCGGCCAGGCCGAGCGAGCTTTGCAAATTTTGCGACTTTAAAGAGATTTGCGAGTTTAGAAAGATGTGATATGAAGCGGACGGGATACGACAAAGGAGCAGCCCGTACGCGTTTTTCAATATATTCATTTTATGGTATAATAACATTAGTTAAAAGTTAAAAGTTAAAAATTCAAAATTACAGTTAAAAGTTTAAAGTTTTTACTATTTATAACTTTTAACTTTGCATTGCAACTTTTAACTTTGCATTTTGAACTTTGAACTAAA
>JAUYAT010000036.1 GCA_030693295.1 bacterium | reverse complement strand
AAAAAAATAAAACGAAACTAACGCCTGCCAGAAAAAGAACAACTGCCCTAAGCATCAAAATCACCTCCTTAATTAAAAAGATCAAAATATTATTTTTTATATAAGCGGTATAAAGTAAAATCGCTTGTTATTTGTTCAACTTTTTCAATCCGCAGGCCGGCTTCGGCAAGCCGGCGGCTGTTTAAATAATCAAAGTCTTTTTGCGGCAGAGTGAAATTATAATAATAGAGCGGCAAGTAATTTACAAGTTTCCCGTACTCTCGCGTCATATTCGCGTCATTAAACAAGCCGACAATCACCTTGCGCTCCGGAAAAAACAGTTTATCGTGATATTGGGTGATAATAGCCGCGCCATTTTCGGTCAAGCTCATAACTTTGTTAAATTCATTTTGGGACAGTTTCTGCCTTTGCGCCGTGAAAATCAGGCCTTCGTCAGAGCCGAACAAAACAAACCTGATTGAAATGAAAAAGATTAAGATAATTATTGCTGACCGAATCCCGAAAATAATTGTTTTATTTTTCGCCAAGCGGGTTAATTTTATAATGAACAAGCTTACGAAAGGCAAAGCGCCCAGATAAATCGGCAGCCAGTAGCGGGTGTAAGAATTGCCGATGGTAAATTGGCCCGGGTCGGGATTGTCGTTGAATTTCCAACTGCCGTAGTAAAATAATAAAATAAGGGAGATAATAAAATACGACATTAAATACGCCCAATGGCGGCGGCGCCAATGGCGCCATTTTTGCGCGAATAAAATTCCGCCTAAAAGCGCGGGCCAAAATATCCAATAAAACATTCGGACAAAATAATGATAAAACATTTTGCAAGATTGGAGAGGATGAAAACCGAAATGAAAAATATTGCCGCTTATTTTATTTAACAGTTCTTTGAAATGGCTTAATTTGCCGGTTATAAGCGATGCGATAAAACTTGAGCCGGCTTGCGAGATGTCGGAAATGGATTGGTTCATTTCCGCGTAGCCGCCGCGCCAGGGCGAGCCGTATAAGATTTGGTTCCAATACAAAACCGGCAAAATTGACAAGAATAAAAATGATAAAAATATAATCAACTTGGTTATGCCGACTTTTTTTATGTTGAAAGCCCAAAGAATAATCAGCATCGGAATAATCCACAGCAATTCCGAGGCGCGGGTGATAATCGCCAGCCCGATAAAACCGCCGGCCAACGCGGCATAAAGCCATGTTAAATACTCACTTGTTTCTTTTTTATGTTTTATCATTAAAACACTGTAATACAAGCCGATGAGCAATAAAACGATAAATAACACATTATGAAACATACTGCGCGCGCTGTAATAAACATAAACCGGAAATGAGGCCAGTAAAAACGCGGAAATAAGCGCGTTGCGCCTGCCGAACAGTTTTTTAACCAATAAATAGTAATATATAATTCCGACCGCGCCGAAAAACGGAGTTAAATACGGCAGTATTTTATAACTCGTTACGCTGGCGATTTTTCCATAAATTAAAATAATTCCCAAAAAGCTTACCGGCTTGAGCCAGCCGTAATCGGAGCGAAAACTGCGCGGATGCATTATGTCCTTGCCGTACAAGTTATATTTTTCAAAAATCGCCAATTTTCCTTCCTGGCCGTATAATTTCGTGAAAATATAGTTGGCTGTTTCATCAGGCGAGACCCATTTAAGATAACCGTTTTTTTGCGTAAAATAATTAAAACTGGCCGCGCCGATAAAAAAACAAAGGGCTAAAATGCCTAAAATTAGCCAATGTGAGTATTTTTTAAGCCATTTTTTAATTTGTTCCAATGCCATATTGTCATTATCCTAACAAATAGAATCATACTTGGCAATAATTTGTTTTCGTTGTAAAATTTGCTATGATGTATATATGAAAAAATATTTTAATAATCAATTAATTGGTTTATCTCTCATAATGCTCTGCTTGATTTCTTTTTGCGGCGCTATTGTTTACCGCCTGTATTCGCTTAATAATATCGGCGTTGCCATAAGCTTGATTTCAGCCATTGCCGCGTTTTTAATTATACAAAGATACTCATCAATATATACCCCTTCTGTCATTCCCGCGGCCTTTAGCACTCGCGAAAGCGGGTGGGGAATCCAGTGGGAAATAAATAAAAAAATAAAAAGCGAAAAAATTTTACTTATTTTTTACCTCTTGCTTTCAGCCATTTGTTTTTTTATTCTTTTCTCCCACCGAACCGCGGAAGCGATAATTTCTCCTTGGCAGATTGTACCAAGTTATTTTTTTATTTTTTACGGCTTGGCAACCGCGGTGTTGATTTTAAATATTTTAAAATACCAACGATTTTCACTGCTCCTGATTACTCTGCACTGCTTTTTATCTTTTTCAATCGCCTGGATAGTTTATAAAATCGGCTATGGTTTTGACCCGTTTATCCATCAAGCCACCATGGATTTAATAGATAAAACAGGCGCGGTGGATCCAAAGCCGTTTTATTATCTGGGCCAATACTCGCTGATTGTCATTCTGCATAAAATTACTTTTATTCCTATTCAATGGCTGGATAAATTGTTGGTTCCGGTTTTAGCCGCTGTTTTTCTGCCTGCCACTCTTTATCGCGTATTGGCAAGATGGTTTGACAGCGGCAAAGCCAATCTGCTGCTGGTTTTAATCATGCTGATTCTGCCTTTTTCATTTTTTATCGCGACAACTCCGCAGAATCTGGCTTATTTGCTGCTGATTTTGGCTATTTTACTCGGTCTGATTTGCTCAAATGCCTATGAATTAATTATTATTTACCTCCTCGCTCTTGCCGCTTTGCTTATCCAGCCGATCGCCGGCATTCCGGCAGGGCTGTTCGCCCTGCTTTTGACCGCTTATCACAGCGATAATGATAAATTAAAAAAATATTTCTATTCAATAATTTTTATATTGGCGGTTGCGCTGTTGCCGCTGGCTTTTTATTTTTTTGAAAAAAATAATTCTGTCCAAGGAGCGGAATTGCCGCTGCAAAACAAAATAATATCATTACCCGAACTAACCGTGCCCGATCAAGAAAATTTTATTCTTAACTTTATCTATCTTTACGGGTTTAATCTAAAAATCATAATCGGCTTAATAATAATCGCCGGCCTGATAATCGCTTTTCGCCATAAACAAAAATGCGAAATATTCGGCATTTATTTTTTAATGTCAGCCGCGCTCTTGTTGTCATATTTAATGGCAAAAGCCCTGCCTTTTAATTTTTTGATAAACTATGAACGGGATAATTATTCCGACAGGATTTTGCTCGCCGCCGTTTTTTTCTCTCTGCCGTTTATTATAATCGCGTTTTACGCTTTTCTGGAAAAAGTCTTAAAGCAAAATAGGGTTATAAAAACGTCATTGCTGGCGTTTTTGGCTGTTTTAACCGCTGTTTCGCTTTATTTGTCATACCCGCGCTTTGATCGCTATTTTAATTCGCATTGCTTTTCAACTTCAGCAAGCGATATCGCGGCGGCGCGCTGGATTGACGGCAACGCCGGCGGCGATTACATTGTTTTAGCAAACCAGCAGGTAAGCGCCGCCGCATTGCGCGAATTCGGCTTTAAGAAATATTACACCCCCTCTCCTTCACAAGGAGAGGGTTGCCTGTCCGCCGAAGCCTCGGCGAAGGCGGAGGGTGAGGTCTTTTATTATCCCATTCCGACCGGCGGCCCCCTGTACCAATATTATCTTGATATGGTTTATAAAAAACCAAGCCGCGAAACAATGATCGCGGCCATGGATTTAACGGGAGCTAACGAAGGTTATTTTGTTTTAAACAAGTACTGGTGGGCTTTCCCGAAAATTCTGGAAGAAGCGAAATTGGAAGCCGATGGCTGGCAGGAAATCGGCGGCGGGGAAATTTATGTGTTTAGGTATACAAGATAACACAAATCGTTCCCTCCTCTTCAAATAAGAGGAGGGGCAGGGTGGAGTAAAAACATGCCGTCAACTCCTCCCTTGCCCTCCTCTAATCTTAGAGGAGGGGACGAATATTCCCTCCTCTTGTTTAAGAGGAGGGGCGGGGTGGAGTTAATAATAATTTTTCAATATAATTTTCAACGCCAAACTGCTTTATTTTTTCTCGTCCCCTCTCCCCTATCTTCTTTAATTCCTCAGGATTATTTATAGCGAATTGTATTTTTAAAATTAAATCTTCTTCGCCGCCCGGCTTAAATAATAAGCCGGCGTTATCAGCCAGCAATTCCGGTATGCCGCCAATATTGGAAGCGATAACCGGCAGGCCGTGGCTGAAAGCTTCGTAAATCACGGCAGGCGAATTTTCATAGCAAAGCGAAGGCGCGATTAAACCGTCCGACCGGCTCATTAATTTTTGGACTTCTTCGTTGCTGATTTTTCCCAATATGCTTATATTCTTATTACCACCTGCCAATTCTTTGGCTTGTTTTAATTTTGAGCCCGAACCGGCGATAATTAAAGACACTCGGTGTCTTGCAAGACACCGAGTGTCCAGAGCGTCTAAAAAGGCGCTGATTAAAAACAAAACGCCCTTATGCTCTTCAATTTGCCCGACATAAATAAAGCGGAATATTTTCGCTCCCTTTTCCTTATGAGATGGTTGGACTGTAAACGACACGGGGTTCGGCAGGACCGCCTGTTTTGAATTTTTAAAAAATTCTCTTTTAATATGAATTGCCATCAGCCAGTTAGATGGCGAGATTACGGCATCAGGCGAGCCGAAAAGCCAGCGGCAAACAGCGGCATATATTTTCGCAGCCGCGCTGTCAAGCTGTTTTTCTTTTCCGTAAAGCATCAGCCCCGAAGGATGCAAAAGCTGTATATCGTGCAGAGCGTGGATATGCTTGATACCCAATTTTTTTATCAAGCCGGGAATTAAATAGCTGACACCTTTTAAATTATGCGTCATCGCGATATCCGGCTTTTCTTTTTTTAAAATCAGCTTAATTTTAAAATAGCTTCCGATATCAAACATATCTATGATATGCCAAAATATTCTAAACAATTTTGGAAATTTATCAAGATTATAGTATAATGCGTTAATATAATAAATTTTGTAATTTGTAATTTGTAATTTGTAATTTGTAATCATTGGTCTTGTTGAAATAATAAAAACATCATGGCCGGCATTAATCAAACCGCGCGCGATTAATTCAACAACGCGCTCGGCTCCGCCGCGATTGTACGGCTTATATAAATTATTGATTAAGCAAATTTTCATATCTATAAATATTTACTAATAATCCCTTTTATTTTTCGGCAAAATATTTCCTTATCATACTGCTTGGCGTGGCTGGCGCATTTGTCTTTTCTCGCCAGGCACCACTCCGGCGTCATTGTTTCAACCGCCTTGATTATATCCGATTCAGCCGGATTCGGTTTAATCAATATTCCGGTTTCTCCGTCAATCATTGTTTCAAGCAATCCGCCTTCAGCCACCCCCAGCACCGGCTTGCCGGCCGCGTTAGCTTCAAGGTGGGTCATGCCGGCATCCTCGTTGATGGGTATATAAATCGCGGCTCTGCATCTGCCGACCAAATCAAAAAGCTCCGCGTCATCTATCCAGCCGACAATTTTAATGTTCGGGCAATTTTTCGCCATTTCCCGGACTTTTTCCAATTCCGAGCCGCCCGAAGCGACAATCAGTTTTTTCTCGGGCATTTTCATAAACGCTTTAACAATCAGATCAACCCGCTTATGCTCGTCAACGCGCGCCCACGATAAAAAATAATCGCCCTGGCTTATCCATTTGAATTTCTCCGTTAAAATCGGCGGCCAAACAACATAATCAACCTCTTCGCCGGCGTATTCTTTCATCCGTCTTCGCACATTGTCGGAGTTGGCGATATCAATGTCAATTTTCCGCAGCGCTTTCAAATACACCCATTTCCAATAACGGGCGAATACGGCGTAAAGCGGCCTAAGGAACCATTTATAGCCCTGCTTGCTTTTTTCATAAAGGTCAAATATCCTTCGCGGCGGAGTATGGTTGTATAAAATTTTAATCGCTTCCGAGTCGGCGTATTTCGCGACCGCTTCGGTTGCCGCCTGGCCTGAAGCGATTAAAATATCGTATTTTTTTAAAATTTTTTGATTGCGCCAAAACAATCCTCTAAGCCAAAAAAACCGCACCACTTCCAAATTAACGACTTTTTCGGAAAGTGTTACTAATTTTCGGCCAAGCTGTTTTTGGTCGGCGATGTAAGTTTGCGGATGCGCGTACGCCGTAATAAAATCAGCCCCTAATTCCAGGGCTATTGTAAGCGCGGTTCTTTCCCCGCCGCCCGGCCAGCCAAGATGATCGTGGACCACGGCGATTTTGGATTTTTTTGTTTGATTGTCCATTTATAGATTTTTACCTTAGCCCCCTCCTCTTTTTTAAGAGGAGGGCTGGGGTGGAGTAAAAGCGTCTTTCAACTCCTCCCTCGCCCTCCTCTAATCTTAGAGGAGGGGACGTACGCGTTTATACACCTCCTCCATTCTCTCTCCCGCCTTTTCCCGGCTGTATTTTTCCTCAACTAACTGCCTGCCTGCTCGGCCCATTTCCCGCCTTTTTCCGTTGTCAGACAACATCAGCTCCATTTTGTTTTTAAGGTCATCGGCATTGCCCGGCTCAGCCAATAATCCATGAACCCCATTTTTAAAAACGCCGCGCACCCCGGGCAGGTTGGAAGCGATTACCGGCGCGCCGCAAGCCATTGCTTCAAGCAAAACCATGCCGAAAGCTTCACCTTTGTTTATTGAAGGCAGGACAAAAACATCGGCTTTTTGGTAATACCCGGCCAATTCGCTATCGCTTACAACATCGCTGATAAATTCAATCCTGCCAACGCCAAGCTCTTCTGCCTGCTTTTCATATTTTTCCCTTAGCTCTCCCCTGCCGATGATTAACAATCGGCAATTGCCATCCGCTAATTGGCTGAACGCTTTAATTAATATTTCAACGCCTTTAAAATAATGGGCTTTATCCAGGCCGCCGACAAATAAAATTATTTTTTCCTCGGCCTTCGGTTTATCAGCCGGTCTAAATTTATCAATATCCACTCCGAAAGGCGCTTCATAAAATTTATTTTTGTATTTTTCATACAAATAATTAACCTCGCTATGCTTAATATAATCCAAACTGGCGCATGTTACGGCCTCGGCTTTTTTAAATAAAGAATCGCGTATCAACCTTGACGGCCAGCTGAATATTTTTTGCGGCAAGGAGCGGATAACCGCGTCCATATGGTAATGGACAACAAGCTTAAATTCAGCGCCATAGAGAATTTTTGCCAGCCAGACCGCCTCGGCGCCGCCAAAAAACGGGTAATGCAGATGAACAATATCAAAACCTGCCCTCGACTTTGATCGGGGGTCTTTTAATTTCCATAAAAGCTGGGGAAGAAACGCTCCGTTGCCGTATTTCAACCATGGCTTTAGCCGGATAATTTTAAATCCTTCTTTTGATTTTTCCTCTCGCGCGAGACCGGAATAATTCGGGGTGAAAACAGCCACGTCATGATTTCGTTCCGCTAAAACTTTGGCGAATTGAAAAACGCTATTTCCCATTCCGCCTTTATACGGCGGAAACGCGCAAACTATATGAACTATTCTCATATTATTCTCTATTAAATAATCTTTTCTCCCATAAGTACATTACCAAGAAAGCGGCTGACGCCTGAATAATGTCAACGAAATCAACTTTCCCTTTGAAAAATAAGGCGATCGCGATTATTAAAATTGGAAGCGCGAAAGTGATTAAATTGCCGAAGAATTTATCTGTGTATGTTAATCGCAAAGTAATGTCAAAATTATTCTCCTTGCGCCTTTTGCCGAATTCATACCTGTCAAATTTCGTTTTTATCAGGAAAAAAACGGCAAAAATCGCTAATGGAACCAATGATCTCATTAAATCGGAAATCATTTCAACGCGGTTTCCGGCGATAAAAAAAACAATGCAAAAACATATTAAAAAAATCAAAAAAGCGTAAGTTAAAAAATCCAACATAAGTTCTTTTCCTGACATAAATTTGTGAGAATTATTTTTTATTATTTAAAGTTATTTCTCTGACAATTTTTGTGATGTCTCTTTCAATTTTTTCCAATTTCAATCTTACTCTGAATACAAGATAAAATAAAACAGCAACGCCGATATAAATCAGCACATCTATGCCCGAGCCGGTAAAGCCCATGCCTGCAACCAGCCTGTCAATCCATTTTAAGCAAATAATCGCGCCGGCGGCCAGCAGCCAAAAAACAAACCAAAACATAAATTCATTCACGGCTATTTGCTTTTTTTGCTTTTGCCAAAACAAGCGCGCCAGGAAAAAAGCGATTATAATCAAGCCAATTATTTGCTGCAGCATATTTTTTTAATTTATCAATCTGGCGAGGAATAAATCTTTTAAAATTTTTAATCCGCCGGAAAAGCGCTGGCCGAAATGATTGTAAATTATCGTTATCGGAACTTCTTTTATTTTCAATCCGGCGCGCGCCGCTTCAAACAGTATTTCCGAGCAATGCGCCATTCTATCCTGCTGCCAGCTTATTTTTCCAGCGGCGCAGGCCGACATGGCGCGAAAACCGCTTTGCGGGTCAGTCATTTCTATTCCTAAAAATATTTTGTTCGCCAGTTTCGCCAAAGGCATAATTATATTTTTTTTAAAAAACGGCATTGGGGAATTTACTCCGCCGCCTTTTAAAAATCGGGAGCCGAAAACCGCTTCCGCGTCCCCTGTTTTAAGCGGCTTAACCATATTGCTTATGTCGCCGGCTAAAAATTGCCCGTCCGCGTCAAAATGAACAATAATATCGGCGCCATTATTTAAACCGTACTCCGTGCCTGTTTTTAAGGCGGCTCCTTGGCCCCTGTTTATTATATGGCGCAATACCGCCGCTCCTTGCATTTTAGCTAAATTATAAGTTTGGTCAAGCGAACCGTCGTCAACAACAACTACTTCGTCAACATACGGCTTGACTTCGTTAATTATCCTAACAATCGTTTTTTCCTCGTTGTACGCGGGTATAACGCAGAATATCTTTCCGCCAGAGGCGGATCCGCCTTGGGCGGACATATTATTTTTCATATTTCTATTATGTTATCCTCTTCAGCCCCTTGCTTGCCCTTAAATCCTCAATGGTTTTTTCCAATCCTTTTTCCAGAGTTATAACCGGAAGCCAGCTTAATTCATCGCGGGCTTTGCTTACGTCAGGCAGGCAAAGAGAAGTCATAAATAAAATCGCGTCTTTATGCGCGATATTTGATTTTGAATTTAACATGGAAATTATTTTGCCCGCCAGCTCGCTTATGTTGATGTCTACATCGGAGCCGATGTTAAGCGGGCCTATTGAGCCGGATGCCATCATTTTCAAGCAGGCGTCAACAACATCGCTTATATAGCAAAAAGAAGATGAAAAATTTTTGTCGCCCAAAATTACCAAATCTTCATTGTCCATGGCATTATTGATAAAATCGGGAATCATAAGGCCTTCATTTAATTTCATTCTCGGGCCGTACGCTCTGAAAAGCCGGATAATTTTAGCGTCAATTTTATAAACATTCCTGTAATTAACCACTATTGTTTCGGCAAATCTTTTCCCCTCGTCGTAAGAGCTTCTGTCGGACAAAAAATCCACGATTCCCACGTCTTCTTCTTTGATTTTTGAATTATCGCCGCGCCTCGGCCCGTAAACGACGGATGAAGAAAAATGCAGCAATTTCGCCTCGTATTTAACCGCCAAATCAAGCGCGTTTTTTACGCCGTAAGAGTTGGCCAAAATTGAAGCTATTTTATTTTTTTCAAAATGCTTCGGGGAAGTCGGGCAGGCCAGATTATAAATTTCCTGTATTCCCTGGAACTGAATTTTAAATTTTTGCAATTCAGGCAGATTTTCCAAATCAATCGGCTCGGTGATATCATGGCGGATAAATTCAAAATCAGGATCGGACAGCAAATGGTCTATATTTTTTTCGTCGCCCGTGGAAAAATTATCCAAACAAATCACTTTGCAGGTTTTAATCAGTTCATCGCATAAATGCGAGCCGACAAAACCGGCGCCGCCCGTGATTAAAACATTTTTTTTGTCAAATATTGTTTTTTTAGACATATAGTTTAAATAGAATTAAGAATAAAAATATAAAATAAAATTAATTTTTTGGTTCTTTGTTTAGTCCCCTCCTCTAAGATTAGAGGAGGGAGAGTTAGAAAACTTATTTCGTAATTCTTATCGCCCCCACGCTAACTCCCCCGCTGAATTCCGGCTTAAAGCCGTAAAACGAACCGATAATAACGCCGTTAATTTCAAAAACGCGGACATGCGGGCCGCCGCCGGCGCCCGCGCCGGTGATAATCTCGTCAACTCCGTCGCCGTCAACATCGCCTCCCGCCACATTAACCCCGCCTAAAAAATTATTGTTATAGGCAAAAAATTGATTTAAAATCTTGCCATGGTCGTTAAAAATTTTTATATGAGGGCCGCCGCCTTTCCCCGGCGCGGCGATAATCTCCGCCTTTTTATCTCTTATTCCCCCATCAACATCGGCCGTTGCCACATTCACTCCGCCGCGGAATCTCGCGTCATAAGCGAAAAACTGCCCTATCGCCCGCCCGTCAGCTTTAAAAATCCTTACATGCGGGCCGCCGCCGGGACCCGCTCCGGCAATAATTTCGTCAACCCCGTCGCCGTTCACGTCGCCCGAGGCCACATTCACCCCGCCGCGGAACTTTGAATCATAAGCGAAAAATTGCCCGAGCAGTTCGCCTTGGCTGTTAAAAATTCTGATATGCGGGCCGCCGCCGGGACCCGCTCCGGCTATTATTTCGTCAACCCCGTCGCCGTTCACGTCGCCCGAGGCCACATTCACCCCGCCGCGGAATCTCGCGTCATAAGCGAAAAATTGCCCGAGCAGTTCGCCTTGGCTGTTAAAAATCCTTACATGCGGGCCGCCGCCCGCGCCCGCGCCGGTGATAATCTCGTCAACCCCGTCGCCGTTCACGTCGCCTCCCGCGACATTCACCCCGCCTGAAAAACCTTCCGAATACGAAAAAAATTCATTAGCGGCATTGCCGTCTTGGTCTGATATTTTAACAACGCTTTTATAATTTGAATACGGGGAGATTATCAATTCAACGATATTTTTATTCAGCGCCGCGGCGGCTGAATCCACGGCCTTGGCTATGTTAAGCCGGCCTTTGCCCAGTTGATTTAAGTATTCGGGATTTAATTTATTTATGTTATCCGCGTTATCCAATAAAGCGCTTACAATCTGGCCGCGATTAAATTTTGGATTGGCTTTTTCTACCAAAGCGATCGCCGCGCTTACCATAGGCACCGCCACCGAAGTGCCCGACCAATAGCCGTCGTAATATTTATCAAACGATTTGCCGTCAATATATTGATCGGGAGCGTAGGCCACGGTGCTGAATACGCTTAAACCGGGCGCGGCAATATCAATGCATTTTGAGCCATAGCCGGAAAAGTTGGCTTTTTGATCAAGCGTGTCGGTCGCGGCAACGCCAATTACCCTGTTTTCTCCGTCGCCGTCATGGCAAACCGGATACATCGGAGCATTATCCAAAAAATGGCCTTCGCCGCCCTCCAGTTCATTGCCTCCGGCCGCGACAACAATTACGCCGGCGTCATAGGCGCGCTTAATGGCGTTATGCAGGCCTTGGCTGAAGCCGAATCCCACAAAGCTCAAATTGATAACATGGGCGCCGTTTGCCGCGGCATAATCAATCGCTTTAACGACATTGCTTGTGTTTCCTTCGCCCTTGTCGTCCAAAACTTTTAAAGGCATTATTCCGGCTTTCCATGCAATGCCTGTTATGCCGGCGGCGTTGTTGCCTGAAGCCGCCGCTATACCGGCCACAACAGTGCCGTGCAAGATGCCGGCTTCGGTAAAGCCCTCCGCGAATTTCGGATTAGGATCGGCTGTGTTATCAACAAAATCCCAGCCGTTAATATCGTCAATAAAGCCGTTTTTGTCATCGTCAACGCCGTTAGCCGCTATTTCATCCTTGTTTTTCCAAATATTATCCCTGAGGTCTGGGTGATTAATTTGCACGCCTGAATCTAAAATAGCTATTACAATATCAGGCGCTTCCCTTACTTTATCCCAAGCATCCGGAGCTTTGATTTTTTGCAGATACCATTGGTTGCTGTAATAAGTGTCGCTCGGGATTATGGCGGCGTGATATAAATAATTCGGTTCGGCGTATTCAACCGCCTCGTGGTTATTGTAAAAATCCAGTATCCGATAAAAATCTTCGCTTTGAGCTATTTTTATAACATTAATCTCGCCATCGCCTTTGAATTTTACCAATATTTCATCGGCTTTTCTGATATCAGCGTCATTGGATGACCCGCTTTCCGCCGATGCGTTGCGAAACGACAAAAAGCCGAATGATGCGGCCGTAAAGACAAAAAAACAAATTAAAAAAAATGCTATTTTTCTGTTCATAACATTTTTATTATAACACAAAATTGTAATTAGTAAAACTGATAAAATTAGTCAAATTTTATTATAAATTACAAATTTCCTTTAGTGTTTCTTCGGCGCATTTTTGCCAGCTGAAATTTTTCACTCTTTCAAAGCCGTTTTCTATTAATTTTTGCCTTAACTCATTGTCCAAAATTATTTTAGCCATGGCATCGGCGATTGACCTCACATCCCTGGGATTGAAAAAGAGCGCCGCGTCGCCGGCTACTTCGGGGATTGAGGTTGTTTGAGAAGCTGTAATTGCCGTGCCGCAAGCCATGGCCTGGAGTAAGGGGATGCTGGAACCTTCATAAAGCGACGGATGAACAATGGCTGTGGCGCCGTTATAAATATAAGGCATATCCGCTTCCGGCGCCCAGCCGGTAATAATCACGTCATCATCCAAATTAAATTCGCGGATTATGTATTTCACCTCGTCAAACCCGTGGCTGGCATCGCCCACCAATACTAATTTGTGCTTGATATTCTTATATTCTTCGCGCATAACCGCGTATGCTTCAACCAAAGCCGGAGTATTTTTTTTCTTTTCCAGCCGGCCGACATAAAAAATATACGGAGCGTCTATGCCGTATTTGTCAAGAATACGCTTTATGGCGTTTTGATCGTTAATTTTATTGTACAAGCTTTTGTTATAGCCGTTATGAATTACCTTGATTTTTTTCTCTTTGACATTATAAACTTCTTCTATTTCTTTTTTGGAAAAATTAGAAACAGTGATAATTTTCTTGGCATGCTTTAAAGCGAATCGCGCCGCCCAGCTGTGATAATCCAAGGTGCTGGCTCTATATTTGCCGAAAGTGCATAATTTAACCAATAAATTAACTATTTTACGATAAAAAGCGCTTTCCGGACCCAAGTAGCCATTGCTGTAAAGCAAACGCTCGCGTTCAAAAGCGATGTCATGAATGGTTATTATTGACTTTTTCGGATGGATTCTCGGCAATGTGTGCGACGGAATAAAAAGAATATCGGGACGGTGAATGAGCATTTCCCATGAAAATCGGACTTGCGTCCAAAGAAAATTAAAGGGCCATTTTAAAACTTTCGCTTTGAAATTATTATACGGGCTTTTTAAAATCCGGCAGCCGTCTTTGTCAAAATTCGCCGCTTCTTCCTTCGCGCGGTTTTTGTCGTCAAAATGTTGTTGCGTGGTCAAATCCAACAAGCCGCCCGTAAGCGGCTGGTCAGTGTAGAGAATGTATTGATTGTCTTTGTCTAATTTCGCCAGCCACCTGATTAAATAATATGAATACCATTCAGTGCCGCTTTTATGGCTCCTGTTGGCGCGGCTGGCGTCTATTCCTATTAACATAATATTAAATACCAAATACCAAAAATAAAAAACAAATATGCAAAAATTACAAAATTAAAAAGTTTTTATGTTTTAAGGTATTTATTTTTGATTTTTGATTTTTGATTTTTTTTATTCTTATTATCTAATTGTCTTTTTATTTTGTTGCAAGTATGCTTCTCTTGTAGCTATCAAGGTTATCCAACGCAATCCCCGTTCCTTTTGCTACGCATAAAAGCGCGTCATCAGCCACGAAAGCCGGCACGCCCGTAGTCCGCGACAGAAGCTGGTCAATATTCCTTAAGAGCGAACTGCCGCCGGTTAAAACCATGCCTTTGTCCATAATATCGGACGCCAATTCCGGCGGAGTTTCCTGTAAAACTCTCTTGGCCGCGTTAATGACCGCTTCCAATTCATTTTGGATAGCTTCGGTTACATCGTCGGAAGATACGGTGATGTTCCGGGGCAAGCCGGTTATAATATCCCGGCCGCGAATTTCCATGGTTAATTTATCTTCCAAATAAAGCGCGCTGCCGATATTGATTTTTGTCTCCTCGGCCGTTCGTTCGCCAATGGCCAAATTATACCTGCGCCTGATGAAATCAGTTATCGCGTTGTCAAATTTATTGCCGCCGACGCGGACGGATGTTGAGGTAACGACTCCGCCCAAGGAAATAACCGCCATTTCCGCCGTGCCGCCGCCGATATCAACTATCATATGCCCGGAAGCCGAGCCGATTGGAATATCGGCGCCGATCGCGGCCGCTATCGGCTCTTTTATAATATAAGCCGCTCTGGCGCCGGCGGAAATGGTGGCGTCAATCACGGCCCGCCGCTCGGTTGAAGTGATGCCGGCCGGCACCGCCACCATAACCTCGGGCCTGAACAATCTTACGCCGCCCAGCGCTTTATTGATAAAATATCTAAGCATGGCCTCGGTTGTCCTGTAGTCGGCGATGACCCCGTCCTTTAAGGGCTTTAAGGCGATAATGGAATCCGGCGTTCTGCCAAGCATGTCTTTCGCCTCGTTGCCGACCGCCAATATTTTCTTGTCAACCGTTGAAATAGCAACCACGCTCGGTTCGTTGATAACAATACCGCGGCGGGGCAAATGCACCAATGTGTAAGTTGTGCCCAGGTCAATGCCTATTCTTTTGATAAACATAAAATTATTTAATTTCGTCCCCTCCTCTAAGATTAGAGGAGGGCAAGGGAGGAGTTGAAAAACGCGCTTCTACTCCACCCAACCCTCCTCTTATCAAAGAGGAGGGAATGATAAAGATAATTAAAATGCAACATCAAACCTTTTATCCATCTCCAAATCACTTTCCCATTTAACCCTGTTGTCTCCTATCGCTTCAACATAAAACCCTGTTGGATTATATGATTGTACATCATTTATAAAGTTTAAGTCAACATTCAATTCCCCCGCGTTATTGCCGGACTGCTTTTGGATGTATAATTCATATCGGCGGTTTTCGGTTAATTTATTGAAATTTTCCGGCAATTTATATTCAAAATATAAACCGCCGATTTCGCCCGGCTTAACATTAATGAAAGCGCCGAATGAAGTTTTATCTGATTCATTTTTTGTTTCCGTTTGTTCAAGAGCCGCGGTTTCTCCAAGGGATGCCGGAACTCTTTCCGCCTTGATTAATCGGCTGCCCAAAGGCGCGAAAACGCGGATATATGTTTTATATTCGGCTGTTTTTTGGCCGGGTTTGCCGTGATGGGTGTAATTAACGCGCAATTTGGAAAAAAAACCGCCGGCCGCCTCTTCAACCTTGTAATCAATGCCGCGGCTTATAAATTCTCCGTCCGCGGGGGAATCCTCGGCAATCATCAAATAATCATTGATTGCGCCGGCATATTGCGCGGCTCGCCCCGAGGGGGCAAGCTCTTTTGGAGTTTGCTCAAATTGCCGCCCTTTTACTTCCCTGGCCGCCTCTTCCGAAGTGTCCGCCATGGGCGGATGGGAGCGGCTTGCGCCCGCCAAAATGCCTTCAGAGCGCCGGCTTAGCCCTAAAAAGCAGGCCAAAAAAACAATGGCAAATAAAAATAATATTAAAATACTTAAATTAAAATATTTTAAAAACTTAAAAAAATTTTTTCTCCTCCGCCTTTCTTTTATCGGAGGAATTTCATTCAGCAATTTTTGCCCGCTTTTATAAATTTTGGCAAAATTTATATTTTTTGATTTGGAAAGATGAAACATATTTTATTATTCCCGCGCCTGCAGCGCTTCAATCGGATTAAGCCGAGCCGCTCTTCTGGCCGGATAAACGCCGAATAAAATGCCGAAAAAGGCGGAAAAACTTAAGGAAATAATCAGCGCTTTCGGCGGTATGCTAAAACGCCAGTCCAGTCCGTAAGAACTTGCTCCGACTGAAATTAAATATGAAATAGCGGCGCCGAATATTACTCCGGCTATGCCGCCGGCAACGGTGATTAAAACGGCTTCAATTAAAAATTGCAGCATAATATCGGAATAGGTCGCGCCGACCGCTTTGCGCAGGCCGATTTCCGCGGTTCGCTCGGTTACGACAACATACATAATATTAATAATGCCTACTCCGCCGACAATCAGCGATATGGCGACGATGGCAAGCAATAGCAAGGTAATCGCGTCTGTCACGGTGCCCATAATTTCCATTGATTCCGTCATGGACACGACCCTAAAATCGTCTTTAGGGGCGCCCATCCAGCTTGTCGCGCCTTCGGGCTGGGGCAGATTGTGGTTTTGGCGCAAAATATAGCGGATTTCCTCCTGCGTCTCGCCGATTAAATCCTTGTTTTCCGCCTGGTGCATCATAAAAGTAACATGGTCTATGCCCATTAATCTTTTTTGCAAAGTTCGTATGGGAATATAAACGAAATCGTCAAAATCAAGAGTCATAACGGCTCCGCGCTCATTCAATACGCCTATCACCGTGAATTTCTTTTTATGGATTTTAATGGAACGGCCGACAGGATCGGAATCGCCGAATAATTTTTCTTTCATCTTGCTGCCCAGCACCGCCACCTGCGCCAAGGATTTGTCTTCGGTTTCGCTGAAGAATCTGCCGTAATCAATTTCGCTTTTGTCAATATCAATAAAATCCGTTGACACCCCGAATAAAAACCCCTTCCTTAATTCATTGCCGTAGCTTATCTGCTCCTGGCCTATCATTCCGGCATAGCTTTTTTTAATATTAGGCAGCTTATTGATATCTTCCATGTCATCCAAGGTTAGGGTGGTAATCTGCGCGCCCATGGTCAAGGCCGTCCCGGACTGGACTTCGGCGGCGGTTCCTTTTTTTGCGCTCGGCACTTTAACTTCCGTTTCAATCATATCCGAGCCGCCGAAAGATTCAATTTGTCCCAAAATCAAGCTGTTAATGCCTTCGCCGGCGGAAAAAACAACAATCACGCTGGCAATGCCGATGACCATGCCTAAAACAGTAAGAAAAGTCCTTGCCTTGTTGGCGCGCATCGCCGCCAAAACCGTTTTTATTATTGAAATAATTGACATAAAAAATTAGTGAAGTTGTTTATTCATACCTCAATGCTTCAACCGGCTCTAATTTAGACGCTTTTCTCGCGGGATACAAGCCGAAAACCAAACCAACCAACATGGAAACGGAAACCGCTAAAATAACGGAAAAAGGCGAAACGATAAATTCCCACTCATAATCCAAAAAGCGCGCGCCGACCGCGATTAAATAAGAAACAATCACTCCTCCTACAATGCCGATTATGCCGCCCAACAAAGTTACCGCGACGGCTTCCATTAAAAATTGGCTCATAATATTGAAATTATCCGCGCCGACCGCCTTGCGCAAGCCGATTTCGCGGGTGCGCTCGGTTACGCTCACCAGCATAATATTCATAATGCCGATGCCGCCGACCAATAAGGACAGGGCCGCCATCGCCGCCAGAAAATAACGCAAAGCGTCGGTAACAGTAGTTATCACATCAAGCGCTTCCGCGGCGCTGCGCACGGTAAAATCATCGCTGGCGCCGCTCATATCGGTTATATCGTGGCGTTCGCGCAAAGTTATCTCAACATCGTTTATCGCCCGCTGAATATTATTTTCATCGTCCACCTTTGCCCTGATCAAGCCGAGATGATTTACGCCGGCTATTAACTTCTGCATTGTTTTTATCGGCAGCAATATCTGGTCGTCGTAATCCTGAAAAGCCACTGTCCCCCGCTCTTTCATCACCCCGATAACTTCAAAAGTGTGCTTTTTAATCTTGATTCTCTGCCCGACCGCTTCCGATTCGCCGAATAATTCGTTTTTTACGGCGCTGCCCAATACCGCGACCCGAGCCATATTTTTTTCTTCTTCCTCCGTGAAAAATCTGCCTTGTCCCACTTCTCCGCCTTCAACTTCCAGATAACCGGCCGTGCTTCCCTTTAAATTGGTGTCATAACTGTTGGATTCCCAGCTTACAGTCCCTATGCCGATTGTATACGCCACAACCTCAACGATGTTGGGAGCATTTTTAGGGTCGCGCAACGCCATGGCGTCGTCGTAAGTTAAGGTGGTGATAACAATGCCCATGGCGGCTGTCGGCGGCCCAGTTTCCTCGGATTTCCCGGGCATTACGCCGATTAAATTGGTGCCCAAAGTTTTAACTTGCGCCAAAATCAAGCTTTGCGCTCCGGCGCCGACCGCCATAATCACGATAACCGCGCCCACGCCGATTATAATTCCCAGCATAGTCAAAAAACTTCTCGCTTTATTAGCCAGAAGCGCCTTTACTGAAATTTTTACGCATTGTTTGCAGTAATCTAACATTGAAAAAATAATTGAAAATTAGAAATTGAAAATTGAAAATTATTTTAATATCTCTCCATCCTTGGCGATTCTCCTGTTAATAACCTGATAATCATTTTCAATCATGCCGTCTTTAATTTGGATAATTCTTTTGGCATGCTCGGAAGTATATGTTTCATGGGTCACTAAAATAATCGTATTGCCGGCATTATTCAGATGCTGAAGAATTTCCATAATTTGCACGCCGGATTTTGAATCAAGGTTGCCGGTCGGCTCATCCGCGAATATCACCGAAGGGTTGTTAACCAAAGCGCGCGCGATAGCAACCCTTTGCTTTTCACCGCCTGATATTTGGTTTGTATAATAATTCAATCTGTGGCCCAAGCCCACGCTTTCCAGCGTTTTTTTCGCTCTTGCCTCTATATCGCTCTTGTCTTTGGAATATGTCAAAGGCAGTTTTACATTTTCCAATACCGTGGTTCTCGGCAATAAGTTAAACGCCTGAAAAACAAAGCCGATTTTTTCGTTGCGCAGGCGGGCTAATTTATTGTCGTCTAATTTGGTCACATTCTCGCCCTCAAATTCATAATTCCCGCTTGTCGCCCTGTCCAAAAAACCCAAAATATGCATCAAGGTTGATTTGCCTGAGCCGGAAGGCCCCATAATCGCCGCGAATTCGCCTTGTTCAATAGTAAAAGAAAGGCCGTGCAATACTTTGGTCACGACCTCGCCTGTTTGAAATTCTTTGGTTAAATTTTCCACTTTAATCAGCATAATATTATTCATTTTCCTTCACAAAAGTCACCGCCTCGTCTCCCTCTTTGACTCCTGATAAAACCTCAACCATTCCCTCGTCTCCGCGCAGGCCCAATTCAACCGGAACTTCGCTAACTTGCCCGTTAACCAATAATCTTACGATTTTGCCGGCGCCGTTTTTTTCAATTACGGCCCGAGACGGCATCATTAAGACATTGCCTTTTTGCGCGGTGGTAATAACGGCGTTGGCCGTCATACCAGGTTTAATATTCGTTAAATTCGTTTTATCCGCGAAACTTATTTTAACCTTGTAGTAGATAACATCCTGAATCACGGTTTCGGCCGGCTCTATAAAATACGCGTTGCCGGAAAATTTAACATCTTCGCCAAAAGCGTCAAGAGTGATCGCGGCAGGGTCATTAATCTTTATTTTGGCGATATCGGCCTCGGACACATCAACTTCTATCTCAAAATTATTTTCCCCCACCATATTGACAGCCGGCTTGGCGGCTGACGCCTGTTCTCCCTGCTCATACTCAACTTTGGTTATCGCGCCGCTGATTGGCGCCTTGATGACGCTGTTGTTGATTTGATTTTTCACCAAATCAAGCGCGGCTTGCGCCTGTTTGATCTGGGCTTGCGACAAAGCCACGCTTTCTATCCTTGCCGGCGCTTTAATTTTTTCCAATTCAGCCATAGCCACCTGCCAGGCCTTGTTGGCGGCATCGGCTTTTGACTCCGCGGAAGTTATCTGCTGTTCGCCGGAAATTTTGGCGGTGTTTAATCCGTTTCGCGCTTGTATTACCGCGTTGTCTAAATTGGTCCGCGCTTGGGATAAACTTTTTTCGGCGGACGCCGTTTTGGTTTGATAATCCAATATCGCGCCGGCTAAATCCTGCTTCGCGATTTGTATCGCCGAGATTGCCGCGCTGATGCCGGTTAGTTTGGTGTTAACGCTGGTCTTGTAAGCGTCCAAATCGGTTTGCGTGAAATCAGAGGAAGTAATGGTGTTTTCCAAAACATTAAAGCAGTTATTTAAAGACGTGAAAGTTTTATTCAGCGCGTCAGAGGCGCCATCCAGCGCTTGATTGATGGCAACGGCGGTTTTATTAAGCTTAGCCGCGTTATAACCGGTATTTGCCGCCGCAAGCGATTCGTTCGCTTGTTCGCGGCTGTTTTCGGTGGCATCCAGATAAGACGTATTCTTGACGCTTAAAACGCTTTTGGCGTCGGTATCGGTTAAAATTGTGTTAATGGCGTCAAGCGCCGTTTTGGCGACAACCAGTTTATCGTCAATGGTTGTTAAAGCCACGTCTTCTTTGTTGTCAATCGCTCTTTGATACGCGCTTTTCGCGTTGTCTAAATCAGTTTGCGCGGACGCAATTGCCTGCTCGTAAGTCGTAATGTCGCTTTCGGTTTTTAATTCAAGGTCGCTTAATGTTTTTTCCGCTTGGGCGATATTTTCCGCGATTGTTTTTTTAATTTTATCCAATTCGCGCAGAGCGGCGTCATAAGCCGCTTTCGCTTGGCTTACTCCGGCTTGGCTTACCGCCTTTTCTTGCGCGGACGACCCCGCCAATACCTTGGCCAAATTGGCTTTGGCAACATCTAAATTCGCCTGCGCCTCCTTTTCTTTAATTAATAATTCGCTGTAATCCAGCTCCGCTAAAATTTGGTCTTTTTTCACGATATCCCCCACCTTAACCGAAATCTTAGCTATTTTGCCGCTGTTTAAAAAATTTAATTCAATTTCCTTGGCCGCTTTTACGGTCCCTGTTTCGCTTACCGTCTGCTTGATATCGCCACGTTCAACTTTAGCGGTAACATATTCCACGGTTTCTTTCTTGCCCATGGTGAAATAAGCGATTCCTCCGCCTACGGCCGCCAATATTATTAAGATTATTATAATTTTTTTAAAACTCACAGCTTTTTGTTTTTTATGATTTTCTTTAATTTCGCGACAAATTCATCAATCGCGAAATCGCTTTTTATAAAATAATAATCAGCTCCCAGTTTTTCGCTCCTGGCTTTGCTGTCGTTATCGCTTAAATTCGTAAAAATAAAAACAGGAATGCCGGAAATCTCACTATCCGCTTTTATCGCGCTTAACATATCAAAGCCGTCAATTAACGGCAGCAGCAAATCCAAAATAACATAATCGGGCTTGAATAATTTTATTTTCAACAAAATTTCCTTAACGCCGCTATTGCCTGTTTCCGGCTTGACTGAAAAACCCTCAATGCTTAATTTGGCCTGCAAGCTGTACAAAATATTAACATCATCTTCAATTATTAATATTTTTTTAGGCATTTTAGTCGCTTATTTTTTATTTTCTTAGCCAGCCGAACAATCTGCCAAATATTCCTTTGGAATTTATTTCCGCTTGGGCCAATGCTTTTAACCTGATTTGTTCCTGCTCCACATTGCGTATCTGCTCTTCCATAACCGCCTTAATTTCTTCATCGCAACCGCAATTTTCTTTTAACTGCTTTAACTCTTGAATTCTTTGCTGATTTTTATTTGCTTCTTGGCTGATTTTTTCAGCGGCTTCTTTATCGCCGCCGATGAAAAACTTTTTTACGCGGCTTCTTGCCTGGATTATTTCTTCGGCTTTTATGGTTGATTGGACGGAATTATTAAATTCTTCGGCGATCGCGGAAACTTGGGGGCCTATGCCGCCTATCATATCTTTCATCGCAAGCAGCGAGTGGACCGCTTCCCTCACCTTGTTTTGATTTTTGTAAACATTTTGCGCTTTTTCTTTTAAGCCCTGCATTTCTTCGCTCATTTCTTGCTTTTTTTGTTTTATGGCTTCTTTTAATTCATTGGCGGTTCTGATTTTTAATTGCGTTTTTTGTTGGTTCATTATTCCTGCTTCTTCTCCCTCGTTTTGCTCTTGCTGTTTTGTTTGAGTTTGGATTTGCGCCTGTTCTTGATTTTGGTTTTGCTCTTGCCGTATAACTTGGTTTTGGTTTTCTTCTTCAGCCATGTTTTGCGCCTTTTGATCTTGTTGCGCTTGATTTGACGGCTGGCCGGAAACTTGAGCCGATTCGCTGTTTCCCGTTTCCGCTCCTGATTCGTTTATATTTTTAATCCCGGCCGCGGCGCGACAAAAGGCAGGGACGCACAAAGCAAAAATTAACGAAAAAAATATTGCTTTTTTCATAGATTTTTTGGTTAAAATTATTTTATTAAATTAATAAATTCGCTTAATTATAATTATAACATAAAAACACAGCGCCAACAACAGAAAACAAGAAAACAAAAAACGCCCTTTTGGATACAAATTCTTGTTCTCAAAAGAACGCTTTTTGCTTCGTGCTTAAAAATTTAAGCTTTGCCCATGATTCTAAACATCGTTGTGCCGCATTTCGGGCATTTGCCTTTCATGGCTTTTCTTTTAACTCCGCCTTTGCCCTTCATGTCCACTTCTTTTGCATCAACCATTTCTCTTTTGGCTTTGCATTTTACGCAATATGCTTCCATAGTTTTAATGATTTGCCGGCTAATCATTTTAAATAAAGCCAACAAACAAGTTAGTTAATTATTTCGCTAATATTAAATAAAATACTTCATTTTTATCTTATTTCGCCTTTATTTACCTTTATTTATTCATATTCTATCATATTTTTTAAAAAAAATAAAGGGGTTGAAGAAATTCACTGGTTTTTTATAATAATTAATGTAAAAACTTTAAAAAATACTGCTTCGGCTTCAACCCCTGCTTAATTATGTTATTCCAATTCGGATCAACTTCAGAAACTCTTTTTATTTCTTGACCTTGTTTAAATAACGGATCAACAACCCTTGACTTGCAAAAAACGCCGGCATCATAATTATTCGGATCATTGATAATTTTGACTTTATTGTTCATTCGGCCAAAAAGCAATTTTAATCTTTCGTCTCCATTTAAAAATCCCTCAATTTTTTCTATCACTAATTTATCGGTTGTGTAGAGATCATCTTCCGAAATATATCCTTTTTGCAAACCGTACCGCAAACAATCGCCGACTGTTCTGAACATTATTGCCGAAGGAAGGCCGGCGTAATAATCGGTATTGAGTTTCAAAAACAACTCCGCGTATTTTTTGGCGCTTTTAAAATCCTTAAAAACCCAATTGTTATTTTCTGCCGTTAAATTATCCAAAAGATATTTTTTATCTTTATCATTAAGCTCCCCGAAAATCACGGCCGTCTTTAAAGAATAATCAATCCTATCGGCGCACAAAGCAGGCAGATTCTTCTCTTTTAAAGGAAAATGGCTATCATCGGCGATATAATCAGGATCAAACCCGTATTTTTTTAGTATTCGCGGAATTTCTGTTTTTTTAACAAAGTCTTTAAAAACATTATCTTGATGATTATGCTCTTTTTCTGAACCGCTGTCCAGAGCATAATCAATGCAATGCGAAAAAGCCGAATGCGAGACATCGTGGATTAAGCCGGCAATTTGTTCCTCAAACGGCGCGCCATATTTATGAAGCAATAAATAAACGCCCACGGAATGAGCAAAACGGCTATGGCCGTATTCGCCGGTTTCAGCATCTGGCTTAACCCAAAGCGGCCGATAACCGGCCTGATCTATTTCTTTTAATCTCTGGAGAGGTTTTGATTCTATAAGCTCCAGAATAATCGACTCTGTAATATCAAACTCCCCATAAACTCGGTCTGTATATTTCATATTTTTCATTGGTAAAAATTTACGGCTGGAAAATCTCTTCGGGCAGAAAGCGAACCTGCCGGACTTCGGGAAATTGTTTTGCCGTCGCTTCAATCTGAAACCAAAGAATTCCCACCCGGCAGGAGCCGCCGACTGTTTTGTTTTGGGGATCGTCAAATTCAAGCGTTAAAATTCCGTCTTCTAATAAAGTTCCTTTGAGCGAAAGCCCTTCCAAAGGATATTCGGTGCTGATTCCTCGAGCCCGCTCTTCATCGGTTAGTCCGCCTGAAAGCAAAAGCTTGATGGCGTCTTGGATCGGCGTTTGGGTTATCGGCATTCCCCTTTCAACCGTTGCCAATCCGTTCCGGCTGCAAGCGATATTGCCTGATTCGTCTTTGTCCAGTTCGGGATTATAATAATATAATTTTACCGCTCTTTTGGTTTGAGATTTTTTGCCGCAGGATTCGGCAGGCATTGGCGCGCTGGGAACGCCGTGCTTTATCCATTGGCCATCAACGCAAATCCAGTCGTCTTCACTGCCGCCGATTATAAATCTTAAGCCAAGACAAATCACGGCCGCGACAATCAAAATAATTAAAATTGTTAATGCTTTTTTCATACTGTTTCATTATACCAAAAAATCGCCTTTTTGGCGATTTTTTTTGCTACCGCATAGGGAAGAGTTTAGAACCGTTGATTGGAAAAATATTGCATTAGATTTTAAGTTTTTAGAAATAAAAAATCTCTAAAATTGCGGGGTATTAATGTAGTTATTATTTTATATGTTGGTCAAACTCTTCTTTTGTGCAAATTTTTGATTCTACCAGCTTATCACATAAATCCTTGACAATATGCCTATTAACTTCTGAATGTTTAAACGGTATCGGGAAAGGTCTTTCCCAAAAACTATATTTTATTTTTATATTATGATTACCACCCGCTTCAACGCTTATAGAATTATCTTTGTTGCATAACCACTTAAGTAATTTAGAAATTTTTTTTCTTTTTATATTTGCATATTCACTCATATTACGCAGTAACTAATTTTTTTTCTCTAACCAAATTCATATCCGATCGTTTAATCAAATTGTTATTTAGTTTGTTCAGCTCTTCTTGGCTGGGGCAAAATCTTTTTATTTTACTTAATACGTTTATGCAACTGTTAGGAATTTCATAAACAGTATATAAAGTGTCATTTACCATCTCAATAAATTCATCAGATGATAAAGCTTGTGTTTTATATTCGTGTCCATCAACTTTAATAATCCCAACAATAAATTTTCCATCCCTAAACCATTCAACCTCTATTTTTTCGGGCAACTTGTAAAAATTAGCTTCTAAGACTTCTCTGCAGGGTTTTGATTGGATTAGATTATTAAAAATATTTTTTATTTTATTTTTATAGTAAATTGAAAGCATATTGATAGTTGATAATTAATATATTATTAGTAATTTTTATAGCTTAATATGATTATACCATATTGTCAAGATAATTTCTATAATTAAGTAATATTGCAAATTTAAGAGTAAAATATTAAATTCTAAAAAATAATTGTGGAAATTTTGTAATCTGTATTAGGAGTTATACACATGCAAAGAAAAAATAAAAAAAATTTATTTATAGATAAAATAACAAATTTTTAAATTTCCGCCGCTTGCCCATCCGAAGCCCAAGGGCGAAGGAGGGCTTTTCCGCCGCCGCCGAATTCTTGCCTTGCCGTAGCCTTGGCGCAGGCAGGTCGTGCCAGTGAAACTGGCGCGCCGCTTAAAATCAAAAAGGGTGGTGGGTGGGGTTAGTTTTCTTTTTTCCGTTTATTCGCTATTCGTCTTTGCCTTCGTTTTTCCCATTTCTCGTGCCACTCTGTATGCCAAGAAGGAAGGTTTAAGTAAATTTGCTGAGTCGTATCGCATACACTTAGTAAGCCGGTTACACGATCAAATTTTTTCTTGAGTGAATCCTCCCAACAATAAGGCGGGCCAAAATCGCTAAAGAGTTCGTTTCCGGTCAAAATCAAAACTGGATTAATTGGTCTTTCCGGCTTCCAATACTTTCTTCCCTTTTTTGCTATGCTCGTAATGCTTTTGATTTCTTGAGGTGTTAGAGATTTTCGCAAAGTGCTAAATACCAGTACCGCTCCAGGAAATGTTTTTGCAAGATATTTCATTCTATCAAAATCTTCCTTCTTGAATTTTCCGTACGTTTTACACTCTCCAAAAAGTAGTCCATCATTTTTCTCTCCGTAAATTGAATCTTGCCAAAATGCCGCAAAATCTGCCTCTAATTTCTTCTTGTCTTTATCTTCTGCCGAGAAACTTGTTGTAGGGGTAATACGCATTGTTGTTAGTTTGTGCTCATCAAAAAAATCCAAAGTCAGTAAAACTGCATAAGCACCTTCCGCATAATTCGCAACACTAAACGGACCAGTTGTTTTATATGACCAAACAGAGCTATCAAGATTCCCAACCGCATTGAAGCTATCCAAACATTTGGGGCAAGAAAATGAATCTTGAACGTTCTGAAGTGCATACCAAGAATTTCGCAGGCAATGAGGGCATTGTAAGCGAAGCCCCAATCGGAAAAAACCTTTTTCAACAAGATAATCGTGAGGATTGCGCTTTTGCGATCCTTCTCCAAGCCTGTTTTTAACCTCTCCGACCGACAAATCTCTTTCTTGATTTATTTTATTTTTCTCAACAGGGCTTCCGTCTTGTTGTACAGTACCCCCATTCATATGCTCAAGAAGCCCAAGAAGTTTTTCGTTTTTGATAATAGAAGGAAATCCATCGAGTTTTTTGTATATCTTTTTTGCTAATAATCCTGGGGGTGATAACTTTGGCTTCCAGCCAAAATCTTCCAACCAAGAAAAAAATACTTTTTCTGACAAAGGAATCTCTTGTGTCTCGTTAAATGTATCTTTTATTAACTTAACTAATCCATTTCTACCAACACGCCAATCACCCCTGAATGAAGTCAATCCTGAAATTGCGCGAATAAATTTATCCCCGGATGATTTTGGAAAAACTTCAGCAATGTACTCGCTCGCTCCATAAAAACGAAAATTGACCTCGTTCGCGCAACGCGGTTCACCGTGATAGCCATATTTTTTAGCAAATTTCGGTAATAAAGAGTGAAACCTAATTCTGATTTCCTTCGTATCATTAATATCAATAGAATCTTCCTCATCGCCGTATATATCGCTTGGAACAGCGCCATCTTTGTCGCGTGCCCATTCGTTCCAAACTCGCGGGTACCAATGTTGTAAAGCAAAAAATGGATCATTGGATGAATCTTTTGGATCCCGCTCAATTTTTAAAGTTTTGGCGTATTCCTGCATTTCTTCCATAGTGCAACTTCGCGCTCTCACTATTGACGCATAATCACAAACTTGTGGATTATGAGGCCAATGTCTTCTATGCGATTTCAAAAATCCAATCACAAGTTCTTTCAGTTTTTCATTCTCTTTAAGCTGTTTGGGAATAGGAAAAACTGATTTCCCCATTGCGCGTAAATTCCAGTAGTCAACTATATCCTCAACCTTCGTTGCGTCCATAAAAAAAGCGTAGGCGTCCCTACGGAAACCAGAGCGGCTGAAGCTATTGATATTGTGATGTGTTATTCGACGTGGAAATAAAACATTTCCGGCCATTAAGTCCTTTATGTTTTCAATCTTAAAATCCAGAGTATCGATTTCTAAAGGTTCGTAATAATGGGCTTTTAGTATTGGATTAAGTTTACTTGGAATTTCTCCAAAAATACTTGCCCATAAAAGCGAAAACTGTTTTGGCAATTTGGGGAAAATTATTTTGATAGGATATTTTGCTTTGAACTTAAAATTTTCTTCAAAAACTTCTTTGAGGATTTCAAACAATCCTATTCCAAATCTGGGGGATAAATTTTTATCTTCATCTAAGTCTTTCCAAATGTTTTCGGGCTTTATTATTTCTATTCCTATCTCAGTAATATATTGCGGTACATTTTTTGAAAGCTGCACAAATATATCTGGATCAAATGCTTCAACATAACCAAGAATAACGCTTTTCGCCGAGGGGGTTTTTAACGGCTTTTCTCTCCATGTAGCAGGCATTCTCTTATGAAGTTGGATAATAGGGAAATAATCGCCTCCCCAGAGAGACGAACTTAAACGAATTGCTTCTCTAACCTGCTTTTGACTATTTGGGTCAACAAGGAAAGCGAGTTTGAGGGGCCTTGTTTTTATATCTACTGAGCCAATCATATTATTTCCCAGATTTAGTTCGGTTGTGTTCTTTGCACAACATCTGGCAATTTTCTGCGGTTGTTTTTCCGCCCTCGTGCCAAGGTTTTATGTGGTCGGCTTCCATTTCTTCAATTTCCCATTTCTTTTTCTTATTCTCGCCCTTGCAGTGCGGACAAATTCCTTTTTGTCTCTCATAAGCTTCTCGTTTCATTTTGTCGGTGAAAGCGCGAATATTCAAAAACTTTTCATTTCTGGTCAAAACATATTCGTAAATACCGGATTTTTTAGTTACATCCTCGCCTTGCATTAACTCGGATATTTCTTTTTCCAATTTCTTTGAATCAAATATTTTTCTTTTGAATTGGTTATACAGCACACCCCAAGGCACATTGCTCATTTCCCGCCGATAATTTGGAAAAACTAATCGTACCCAAGCGATCACATCTTGAAAATAATCCCACAGATCATCAGCGTTTTTATCGTGCTGATGTTTAGCCATATAATCTTCTATTTCCCCGTCATTTATCCACGAAAGCGCGGTTTCTAAATAATCTTGTCTAATTGGTGAACCGCTAACTAATTGTCCGCCATCGTTTGCCAAAAGATACGCCGCGCAATTTGATTTGCTGAATTTCAATTTCGCGTCAGAAAGCCACGGCCCGGTATAAACCGCGTTGCGAATTTCTTGTTCATTTACTTTTTCTCCGTATGTGTTTATAACCGTAAACCAATCGATTCTCTCTCTATCTGTACCTTCGCAGAAGTAAATCATCAGCTCATAATCCAAAATTTTATCCTGCTCCTCTTTGGTCAGATTATGAAAAAAACGGTCGTTCAACGAAAAATCACCAGTAACATATTGCCCGATACTGATGGTGCGCTGTTGGCCATCCAACACTTCGTAACCGCCGTCATCTCTGATCATCCAATACATCACATTCAGCGGAAAGCTGTTTCTAATAGTTTCAATCACAGCATTGCGTTGTTTTTCTTTGTACACAAACTCGCGCTGATATTTTGGGCGAATATTCAATTTGCTCTCGTAAGCCGTTACTCCTCCCTCTTTATCGTTCTCTATATAACCAGCAATTACTTTCCGAATTGTAATTTTATGTAAGTTAATTTTCATATTATTTTTTCTTTTTTATTAATAAGCGTCTAAATAATAACTGACCATTGATGGTAAAATCTTTGTCACCATTTTTACCTGTATATCTATCTAAACCAATAATTTCAAATTGATCAGGATTGTGTTTGTCAAGAAAAGTTATTGGCACTCCCATTTCCCCATCATAATCCATTGGAATATCAATATATCGATTTACATTTATAGCATTATAGTTATCATATTTAGGATATTCTTTTGGGGAATATTTTTTATATAAAGTAAATTTTTCATGGCGATTAGTAACATAAAGATTTGTATACCAGTTAACGCTTCCCATACTGAAATATTTCACGCCATTTACAATTTTCTTTCTTGACTCCGTTGGTATGTCGTAATCCATTGGCACTTGAAACCACTTTGTGCCACCGTTGTCATAACCAAGCCAAACTTTATTTTCCTTTATTAAAGGAATAAACTCTTTATAAATAATAGCTCCCTGCTGACCCAGTATCAAAAACTTTTTCTCATATTTTACAAGCTGTGCCACATATTCGCGAAACAATGAAAATGGAGGATTAGTTACAACTATATCGGTTTGCTTTAGTAGTTCTATACACTCATCACTTCGAAAATCACCACTGCCTTTTAATGGGGTGGCAGTGTTTTTGTCGTGTTTGAGCAAATACTTAACATCATCAAGGTTTATCGCTCCATCTTTGTCTGTGTCCGGCACTTCTTTGATTTCGATTTTAAACGGTTGCTTACCCTTTGATCCAGCCACTTGAAATAGCGGTAATTGGCCTCCAACGATCGGTGAACCGCTGTAACTCGTGGTGATGAGCTTCTTCAGCCCAAGCGCATTGAAGTTAGACGCAAAGTATTTAAAAAAGTTGCTCTCATACGGGTCATCGCAATTACAATAAACAATCTTATTCTGAAACTGTTCTTTATAGTGTTTCAGTTCTTTTTCAATATCAACAAGCTGAGTATAAAACTCATCTTTTTTCGCCCTGCTGGCTTTATGTAGATTGGCATTTAATGATTTCGTAGGCATAGTTATATTTTATTAAATGCCTTTTTTATAATTCCAGTCATTAGCTTTCTTCTGTCTTGTAAAAATTCGTCGTATTCAATCTGATAAAAATTTTCTGGAATAGCATGCTCTGCCAGCATTTCTTTTATTTCAATCTCGCCGAATCTTTTTTGCACCATTGCAAAATATTCGCTTGGCTTGTCATCGCTTATTTCAATATTATCTTCAAACTCCAAAAAGGTCAGGTTGGCAATCTGATTTATTTTTGCCTTGTCTTTGTTCTTGTCAAAACCATATTTTGAAATAAGAAAATTCCTTGGAAAAATATGATGTTTTTCCAATCGCTTCTTTTTTATTTTGAGAGATGGATCATAAAGATCGCCAACAAGTTTGCGCGAAAATAAAACTGACGAGCCAAGCTTATTGAGCGCGGCATAAAATGCGTTTGCTTCTGGGCTTCGAGCAGATGATGTTTCCATTTGCCCAACAAGAGTAATGTCCCAAAAATCATTGGTCAAATTCTCGCCGATTATTTTTTCAAGTCCGCCAATAAACCCGTCAGGGTTAAATTCTTTGATTCTATTCAAATCTTTTTCAAAAGCGGTTTCGGGCGAAGAAGAATATCTGCCCGTAAGAGAAGACATCACAAACCAACGACCGATAATTCTTTGCAATTCGTGATTTTGGGTATTGAAATTTTGCTTGCCGATGAGATAAAGAATATAACTATACAAAACGGCACTTTTTGAAGAAATAAGCTCCTCGTCTTTATATCCGCCACCAATCAAAACTTTCAAAAAGCTTTGCCAATTCGTATTATCAAGAATCGTCGGCAAATTTAATTTTAGTTTGATTAGTCCTGTATATACTGAACCAGTAGGCTAAGGAAACCTAACAGCCCAATTTTTTACAATCTCGCCAGCATTTGCTAAAATGAAATTGTAAAAAATTAAGCTCTAAAATCCATATGACTAATTCAAGCAAACA
>JAUYAT010000008.1 GCA_030693295.1 bacterium | reverse complement strand
CGGAGTTCAAATTTATGTTAACATAATATTATAAAAAAATCAAGCTTAATTTTTGCTCGCTTTTCTCGCTCCTTTTTCATCAGAGCCGAAATGATGGGCTATTTCGTGCTTTACCGTGCTTGTTATCCTTTTTTTTATTTCATCTTCACTTGAGCAAAAATCGCAAATTGGCTGCCGGAAAATGGTAATTTTATCCGGCAAAACAGGCCCGATATTGGCTCGTCTGGCCTGGCAGTATCCTTCAAACAAGCCGAATAGCGTATAATCCCTGCTTGTTCTGCCTGCCCCGCGAAGCTGTTCTTTTGTGGGGCGGTCTTCTGCAATTACGGCTACGTTATGCAGTTTGGTTTTAAATTTTTCCGGCAAATTTTCCATTGCTTCCGCCACTAAATTTTCAAATTCCTCTTTTGATATTTTCATTTTTTTAAAATTGCGTAATAATTAAATTTGTCATTATATATTTTTTCAATTCGCAATCCCGCCTTTTTTGTTATTTTTTTCAGCTCCCTTTTTCTAAACGCGTGATAATAGCGCCGGCTCGTTTTTTCGCCTTTGCTGTTTTTCCAGTCAAATATAATATCGCCGAAATCGCCGGAAATACTAAGCGCTCGGCATTCGGCAATTTGGCTTTTTCCGGAGCGCTTTCGGCGGAACATTAGTTTTAATTTATTAAACAATTTTAACAGCTCTGTTCTAATGATAATTTTTCTGAATTTTTTCTGGCTCCATAAATTCCAGACCGTTATAATGATTTTACCCTCAGGCTTAATTTTATTTTTGAGCTGTTTTAAAGCCGCGACGCGCAAGTCTTCCCCTGGCAGATGATGCAAAACCGCGACGGAGAATACATAATCAAAACTAATCTCCGGAATTTTGCTTAATTCCAAAATATCGCAGATAATAAATTTTGATTTTTGATTTTTGCCTGCCCCGCTGCGCGCTGCGTGGCCGGGGATTTTTGATTTTTGAGCTATATCAATCAGCTTTTCACTACTGTCAATACCGATATATTTGATATCCCTATCTTTAAAAACTTCTAACAGTCTGCCGCTGCCGCAGCCAACATCTAAAATTTTATCGCCGTTTTTTATGTCCTGAGTTAATTGCAACAGCTCCGGCCATAAATGCTTTTTTCTGGTTTCGCTAAAATCCTCGGCAATCTCTTCGTAATTGCGCTTCACTATCTCCAATAATTTTTTTTGAGTTTGTTTATCCATAGAACGCACTTGTTAATTAATTTTCAACCCGGCCAGCGCCAATTTAATCTCATCCCAACTAACCTCATCGCCCAGCTCCTCTTTAATCGGCGTTAATTTATTGCCCCCCACTTTCGCGATGGCGGCTTTTATTTTTTTCTGCTTAGCCGGGCTGACGAGTTTGTTTATATCAACTGGCAGTTTTTTTTCCATTAAAAAGCAAAGATGCTGGATTATCGTTCCTTTTGTCAAGCCGCGCGCTTGCGCCATTTCCGCGATGCTTATGCCTTTATTGCATAAATCAAAGGTTTCCAGCTGGGTTAATTTTGTGGACAGTTTAACTTTTTGTTTCGGCTCCGCTATCTCATAATCTTCATCTTCATCGCCATCATCAATTTTATCAAAACTTAAATATTCTTTTTTCGCGGTCCGCGGGTGTGGAGCGTTTGTTTTTCTTTTATAGCCGTTGCCAACCAAGCAGTTGTCGCATTTGCCGCATTCTTTGGCGGTAATATCATTGAAATAATCCAGAATATATTTCTGCCGGCAGCCATGATGATAAACATAGTCTTCCACTTTCTCTAATTTTTTGTAAGCGTTTTTTAATTTTTCCTTCAGGCCGGTAAAGTCAATATCAATTTCATTTTTATCAACTCTTTTTAAAATATTGATCTCCGTGCCTTTAAAAGGAGGCTGATATTCCAAAATTCCTTGGTCGGCTAAATTTCTGATTAAACGGACTAGAGATTCTTTTTTTACTCCGATTATTTCCGCGATTTCATCAAAATTAACCTGCCAGCCGGTTTTAAGCTCGTTTTCAAACCGTTCTTTAAGCTTGGCCATAATTTCATGCTGGACTTTCGCTCTCTTGCTGATTGAATTTACGGCTTTTTCAAAATCGCCGAGCAATTTTAAATAGCCGTTGCCGCTTTTTTCATGGGACCTTGAAATATATCCTTCGCGCTCCAAAATTTTTAAAGCCGTGCCGATCGCCATGTCCGGCACTGATTCTGAAATCATGCCGGCTAACTCGCTGTAAGTAATTAAAACCGTATCGCTTTCGTGATTTGTTAAAACTTCATAAATCTCCAAGACAACTTCGGGAGGAGGATTGTCGCCTTTAATAAAAAATTCCTGCAGATGCCTGTCGCGCGGGCTGTAAAGCATTAAACAAAAACTTTGTTTGCCATCCCGGCCCGCCCGGCCCGCTTCCTGGTAGTAAGCTTCAATCGTGCCGGGCATATCGTAATGAATAACAAATCTAATGTCTGATTTATCAATGCCCAAGCCAAAAGCATTGGTGGCGATAATCACTTTGGCTTTGCCGCTCATAAAATTGTCTTGCACCCATTTGCGGTCTTCGGCTTCCATGCCGGCGTGATAGCTCACCGCCTTAATACTATGCTCAAGCAAAGTCTGCAGCAGTCCATCAACCCGGGCGCGAGTGCCGACATAAATTATGCCGGAGCCGCCAGGCGCGTTTTGAACGGCGTCAATAACGAACTGCGGCTTTGCCGCCTCATTGGCTTGAATTACTCCGAACTGCAGATTCGGCCGGCTAAAGCCGGTTATAACCGATTCCGGGCTCGCCAAGCCAAGCTGTTTTATTATATCCTTTCTTACTTCAGCCGTGGCAGTGGCGGTTAGGGCCGCGACCGGCGGATTGCCGAGATTTTCAACCGCGCCGCGCAGTTTTACATAGCTGGGGCGGAAATCATGGCCCCATTGGCTGATGCAGTGCGCCTCGTCAACGGCGAACAAGCTTATTTCAATGCCGGATAAAGCTTGAATGAAATTATTATCATAAAATCTTTCCGGAGCGACATAGAGCAGTTTGTAAGCGCCCTGTTTAATCGCTTCAAGCCGTTTGTATGTTTCGGCCGGCGGGATGGAGCTGTTGATAAAAGTCGCCGGAATGCCTATGCGCTCCAGCCCGTCAACCTGGTCTTTCATTAAAGCGATTAAGGGCGAAATGACGATTGTTATGCCATCCAAAACCAAAGCTGGCAATTGATAGCAGAGCGATTTGCCGCCGCCGGTGGGCATTATCACCACGGTTGATTTTCCCGCCAGAATATTATCAATCACTTTTTCCTGCCCGGGCCGGAACGAATCAAAACCGTAATGGATTTTAAGCAGTTCCAAAATTTGTTGTTTTCGTTTGGGTATATTATCCATAATTTGACAAAATTAATCCAATAGACTAATTTAAGATTAACAAACAAAGAGAGTATAGTCAAAACGCTCATTATAAAACATAGGAGGGACCATGATAGATTTAAACGGCATAAGAGTAAAAAATCGTTTTTTTATCGGTTCCGGACCGGCGAAATACGGCAATGGATATAATATTTATGAAAATCCGTTAAACTGTATTTTGTTTAAAACGCATTTAATTAAACCCGAGCTTTTTGGAGGAGTAATAACTAAAACCATTACAATAGATCCGCGAAAAGGAAACTACAGATGGTATAAACCATGGAAGGTTTTGCGCAAAATTCAAGATGGTTATATTAATCGATTTGGGTGGAATAACTGCGGTATTAAAGAGTTTATTGATAAATTCTATCCCGCTATTAAGCTTAATAATCTTATTCCATCAATCGGCGCCTTGAAAAGCCCCCGGGAATTTTTAATTATGATTGCCATGCTTAATAAAATTAATGTTTTGGCAGTTGAATTAAATATTTCTTGCCCGCATGTAAAAATTATTTTCCGCAATGATTTAAAAAAATTAAGCCAATTTTTTACCCAAGCCGTTAAGTTGAGCAATCATTCGCTTATTGTAAAATTGGGAGCCATGGATAGTAATCTTGCGCGTAAAGCAAAAATAGCGGAAGATTGCGGCATTAACGCCATAAGCGCCATTAACACAATTCCTGTTAATATTAATGGTTTTGGGATTTGTGGAAAATCCGGCCGTGGGATCAAGGAATTTGCCCTTGCCGCGGTTTCTGAAATTGCGGATAGCGTTGATATACCAATTATCGGCGGCGGCGGCATTGACACTGAAAGTGATTGCTATGATTTTTTTAATAGCGGAGCCCAAGCAGTATTTTTTTCCAGCATGTTTTTAGCCAAGCCGCTTGCCCCTCAAAAAATTGTTCAAAATTTTATAAAAAAATAACAAACGCTCCCCTTTTTACTCGGTGAGCGTTTTATTATTTATAGTTTTTTGTTATTTGTTTACTTGTTCTGCCTTCTTTTATACAGCTCCAAAGTATTCTTAAGCGCCATGGCGATGGTCATCGGCCCGACTCCGCCGGGCACGGGAGTAATGAAACTCGCTTTGTTTTTTACATCTTCAAAATCAACATCGCCGCGGACCTTGCCGTCCTTTTTTGTTATGCCGATATCAATAACCACCGCGCCTTTTTTAATCATGTCTTTCTTGATAAACTTTGGTTTGCCAACGGCCGTTATCAGTAAATCGGCTTGGCTTGTTTTATTTTTTAAGTCCGTGTCATCGGCGCGTATTGCCGCGGCTTTCGCCTGTCTGCATTCCAAAACTCGCGATAGCGCTTTGCCGAAGATTTTTGAATTGGAGATGACGCAAACTTGCTTGCCTTTTAATTCATACTTTATGCTTTTAAGCATTTCCAAGATTGCTTCAAAAATCGGCGGCATTACACGGCCGTGGTCGCATGTTTTAAAAAGTATTGCCAGATTATCAGGATGAAAACCGTCAACGTCTTTTTTCGGATCAATCGCCCGAATAATCTTATCAGTGTCAAAACCGGTTGGCAAAGGCAATTGTGTTAAAATCGCGTCAATCGCGTCATCATTATTCAGGCATTTAATCATATCCAATACCTCGCCTTCGCTTATATTTTCCGGACATTCATATAAATGCGTGTCTATGCCGACTTTTTTCGCCTCTTTTTCTTTCAAGCTGACGTACAGTTTGGAATCTTCCCGTTCGCCGATTAAAACAATAGCCAGATTGGGGCGCTTAGCGGCAACCGTTAATCCTCCATTCAATTTAATTATTTCTTTAACGATTTCGTCTTTGATTTTTTCGGCCAGTTGTTTTCCATCTATTAATTTTACCATAAGCCTTTAACGCACTAACTTCATATTTAATAAAAGTTTCTCCCTCTCGTCCCCTCCTCTTGTTTTAAGAGGAGGGATAGGGTGGAGTTAAAAATTAAAATATTTTTTAACATTTTTCAAACTCCATCCTGCCCTTCCTCTTATCCAAGAGGAAGGAACGATACAAACACGTTTTTACTCACAACAATCTCGTTGTTCTTACCAACTTTTAACGCGTACTTAATATTGTTAAACTATTTACACGCTCGGTATCGGGTATTCCAGGCACATCTCTTTCACTTGTTCCTTGATTTTTTCCAAAATTTCCGGTTCGTCTTTATGCTCAATCGCGCTATTTATCCAAACCGCGATTTTTTTAATTTCCTCCTCTTTCATTCCGCGAGTCGTTATCGCCGGCGAGCCAAAACGGACGCCGGACGGATTCATCGGCGGATTGGGATCGTTTGGTATGGTTGAGCGGCTGACCGAAATTCCCACTTTATCTAAAACAATTTCCGCGTCTTTGCCTGACAATTCCTTTAAAGCCATATCAACTACCATTAAATGGTTGTCCGTGCCGCCTGAAATTACGCGATATCCCATATTTATAAATTCTCCGGCCAAAGTTTTCGCATTTTTTATTACCTGTTTGGCATATTCTTTAAAGTCGTCTTGCAAAGCTTCTTTGAACGCGACCGCTTTGGCCGCGATAATATGCTCGTGCGGACCGCCCTGCATGCCGGGAAAAACAGCGCGATCAATCTGCTTGGCGTATTTTTCTTTGCACATAATAATCGCGCCTCTGGGGCCGCGCAAGGTTTTATGCGTTGTTGTTGAAACGACATCAAACAACGGAACCGGATTTGCCATTTCGCCGGCCGCGATCAAGCCGGCCGTATGGGCGATGTCGGCGAAGGTGAAAGCCCCGACTTCATCGGCGATTTCTTTGAATTTTTGCCATTCAATTTCGCGCGAATAAGCGCTAAAGCCGGCAACAATCATTTTCGGCTTTTCCCGCAAAGCGATTTCTCTTACTTTTTCCATATCAATCCGTTCTGTTTCTTCGCCAACCTCGTATTGGACAAAATTATAAAGCATGCCGGAAAAATTAACCGGATGCCCGTGCGACAAATGTCCGCCATGGTCAAGCTTAAGCCCGAGCACTTTGTCGCCCGGTTTTATAAAGGCGAAATAAACAGCCGCGTTAGCCGGCGAACCGGAAAGCGGCTGGACATTGACATGTTCGGCATTAAACAATTTTTTCGCTCGCTCAATGGCTATGCTTTCCACAACATCCACGTATTCCTGGCCGCCGTAATATCTCTTGCCCGGATATCCTTCGCTGTATTTATTGGTCAAAACAGTCGCCATCGCTTCCAGCACCGCCCGCGACACATAATTTTCCGAAGCGATCAATTCCATACCCTGGCTTTGCCTCTCCGTCTCGCGCCTGACCGCGTCCATTATTTCCGGATCTTGTTTTAATAAATTTTGATAATTTAACATAAAATTATGTTATTATTAAACAATTAATATGTTTTTATAATATGATAATTAAACCAATCTGTCAAAATAATTTTTTATTTCAAATATAATAAAAAAGGGGGCCGATCTTGGCGTCAGCCCCCATTTTGCCCCAGCAACTCTCTTACTGCGGGCCCCATCTTGTTTTTAGCCTAATCAGGATCCCTCTTCCTGCGGCCAAGACGGGTTTGTAATGCTCATACACTCATCTTTTTTTCTCAATTCATCTTGAACAATAATTCGCCGACTATATAACTCAACTAAATTCGGCAAGATGAAGTCAAGAGAGATGTGCGCATAAAACATTTTTATCCCCCCTTTCTTTTTTTGTTTGTCTTCTTCAGATTTTTTGACCGCAAGTTTGCGGGCAATCTCGTCTTAAGTAATTTTTCTTTTTTCAAACAAAGTTGAGAGTGAGAGAAAAAAGAATTAAAGCGATATTTTGCCACCGCCAGGTCGGTTTCCATATCAACCAGTATTATCTCAACATTGGTGCGGTATCTTGTCATGTCGTCCTCCTTGATAATTTTATTTTAAAAATCCAAAATGTTTTAACGCTGGTATAATATTCGGACCTAAATCTTCGGGTAAATTATTAATATCAATCCATTTCCATTCTCTAATATCCTCTCCCGGTTTAATTTCACCGATCCGTTCGGCCAAAAAATGAACCAAAATAATATCAATTATTCCTTCCGGAGTTTCTTTTCTGGCAAAGGTTATAAACGGCTCTTCGTTTAAAATGTTTATTCCAATGCCCATTTCTTCTTTGACTTCCCTTTTAGCATTATCAATTAAATCAGTTGAAAAATCCTCTACCCTTCCGCCGCAAAACTTCCAGAAAGCCGTGTCGCCATGTTTGTTTAAGAGAACCTTGCTATTTTCAACTATTACCGGACCCGATGCTATGATTATTTTTGTCATAATTTCCTCCCTTTTTTATAAAAAATTATGTTTTCATTTTAACAATTAGCCTCTGCTTTGTCAAGGATTTGCGCGCCAGCCGATGGCCAGACCGTCCGAAAAATATACATTTTTAACGCCTTCTTGTCATTCCCGCCCGCTTCGCCGAAGCTTCAGCGAGGCGAGCGAAAGCGGGAATCCAGGGGTGAATGGCAAAAATATATATAGCAGATTAAAATTATCAATTTTCACTTACCTTTAACTAATAAACATATTCCTATGGCTCTCGCCTGGATTCCCAATCAAGTTGGGAATGACAAGGAGATAGTTTTCGGACGATCTGAAAAACTAATCGCGATCGCGTACGCGCCGCTGTTGCGTCGCGTCCGCTTTAATCATATAGCTTTCTTTTAACCTGTATCCCAATTTTCTGTAATAATCTCTCGCGCCGATGCCTGATATCACGGCTATTTTTTTATATCCGTTCTCGCGCGCGATTTTTTCCGCCTCGGCCATTAATTTTTTGCCCAATCCGGAGTGTTGAATTTTTTTATTTTCACCGACCGGCACCAACTCGCCATAAACATGCAATTCCCTAATCAACGCTGTGTTATTAAAAAAATTAAGCTTGTTCCATGTTTTGTGTTCCATGTTTTGTGTCCTTAATCTGCAAAACCCATAAAGAATTTTTCCATCCTTGCTTTCAAAACTGATAAAATATTCTTCCCCTCCTGACGCTTTATATTTAATAATTCGTAATATTGGACGAACTGAACGAGGCAATGCCTCGTTCCTGCATTCACGACAGCGAATGCACCTGCATTCCGCTCCCGCGTCTTTCATCACCTGACGCAGATTGGTAATCATATTGCCGGCGACAATTGATTCTCTTGGAATATCCCGTATTAATCTTATAATACGAACATACGGCGGCACCACTTTTTTGCAGCCAATAATTAATTCGCGCAACGGCTTATCGCCATAGGGCTTGTATTTTCCCGCTTTCCACCATTTGTATAACAAACTGCCGCGCGTAACTACCGTGGGGTAAAATTTTATCTGGTCCGGCTGGAATCGCTCATCGCTAAAAAGCTGTTTAAACATTTTTAAATCTTTGGCCGGCGTTGCTCCGGGCAGTCCCGGCATTATATGATAAGTAACTTTAAAGCCGTAATTTTTTAGCAACTCGGTGGCGCGCGCGATTTCATCAACGCCATGGCCGCGCTTGTTTAGTTTTAATATTTTATCGTCAATCGCTTGTACGCCGAGCTCAACTCTTGTGCACCCCAGCTCCCGCATTTGCAATAATTCTTCTTCATTAATATAATCCGGCCTTGTTTCAAGAGTAAGCCCGATAATTTTATATTTAGCCTTCTCATTTTTTCTCTGTTCTTTTATTAATGTTGTCATCCTGAGCGCAGCGAAGGATCTCTGGTTAGTTAATATAGATTTAGTATTTACCATATTAAGTGTTTTGTATTGATTAACCTGAGATTCTTCGGGCTGCGCCCTCAGAATGACAGAGCGAAAATCATTTGCCGCTTTAAAACACTGTGCTATAAACCAATATTTATACTTCTCCGGCAAAACGCTCCATGTTCCTCCGATAACAATCAATTCAATTTTTTCCGGTTTATGGCCATTTGCTTCCAAAGCGCTTAAACGCATTTGTGTCTGCAAGTAAGGATTATAATCGCAGCGAATGGCGCGCATAACAGCCGGCTCGTTTGACAGATAGCTTTGCGGCACATTTTTTTCGGTCGGGCAGTAAGCGCACTTGCCCGGGCAGGGATAAGCCGCGGTTAAAACCGCAACCGGCGCGATGCCCGACATTGTCCGGACCGCGCGCTTGCGCAAGATTTTTTCAAGTAGGGGCATTGCGCGCAATGCCCCTACGGCGATTAATTTATTATATTCCTTTAAAATATCCGAATTCCGCAAAATTCCAATATTATATTTCTTGGCGATTTTTCGTTTAGCCATCATTAAATCATCGCGGGATTTTATGTTTAATTTTAACAGCTCTCTTATTGCTTTTTGCATAAAGTATGATAAAATAAGTATATTATTAATACTTAACCATAAATTTATGACAAAAACAAGACTTCTGATTATTACTTGCTTTGCGCTTCTGTTAGTTGCGCCGGCAACAGCCCATGCCTTTACGGTTAAAACCGACAATTCGGTTTATGTGGCCCAAGGCGAAACCGTTGAAGGAAATTTATTCGCCGCCGGTTCAACCATCACTATTGACGGCGCGGTAACCGGCGATGTCATCTGCGCCGGACAGTCAATCAACATCAACGGAACCGTTGAAGGAGATGTTATTTGCGCCGGACAGTCAATCAACATCAACGGCGCAGTTAATGGCAGCGTCCGCGCGGCAAGCAACAATGTCAATATTAACGGCCGTATCGCGCGCAATGTTATGGCATTCGGCGCCGGCGTTTACTTGGGGAAATCCGCCGAAGTGGGCTGGGATATGCTTGTAGGCGCCGCGACAGCGGAAATCAGGGGGAAAATCGGCCGCGATCTGCATGGCGGCGCGGCAAATGCCACAATAGCGGGCGAAGTCGGCAAAAACGTCAATCTTAGAATAGACAATCAAAACAAAAAAGACAGTGGCTTGATAATCGCTAATGAAGCGATAATCAACGGCAGTGTAACTTACACCGGTAAAAATGAAGCCTCCATCGCGGAAGGCGCGAGCATTGCCGGCGCGGTTACTCATAATCTGCCTAAAATTTCAATAACAAAAAAGCAAAAAACGCTTGGCTGGGCCTGGGGCAGATTGTATTCCATTTTTTCCGCATTGGTAATCGGCTTGGTTTTAATCAGCTTATGGCGCGATGAAATTAAAAAATTAACCGATAAAATGTTAGACAAAGCCGGCGTTTCAATCGGCTGGGGAGCTGTTATTATGTTTTTAACGCCGATCGCGGCAATACTGTTATTGATAACTTTAATCGGCTTGCCTCTGGCTTTTATTTTAATGGGAGTGTGGCTGATCGCCTTGTTAATCAGCAAGATTTTAGTCGGTATTTTGGTCGGCCGCGGTTTGCTTGGCAGATTTTTGCCAAAACAAAAAGAGTCTATGATTTGGGCGATGGTTATAGGTATCGCGGCTGTCTGGATAATCTGCTCCCTGCCGTATATCGGCTGGCTGTTTTGCCTTGTTGCCGCATGGTGGGGACTGGGCGGAATCTGGCTGTATTTTAGAAAGAGTTAAAAATAAATTCTATTTTGTAATATGCAAACCAACCCTAATATTTTTAAAGCATACGATATCCGCGGCATTTACGGCCAAGACTTGGATGAAGAAACCGCTTATCGCTTGGGCAGGGCTTATGTTAAGTTTAGCCGCCAAGACGGCAAAGCAGGCGAATTAAATATTGTTGTTGCCGAAGACATGCGATTGTCGTCGCCGCGGCTTAAGCAGTCGCTGATCAAGGGCATAACTGAAGCCGGAGCCAATGCGGTTGACATCGGCCTTGCCTCAACTCCGACATTTTATTTCGCCGTCGCTTATTTTAACTATGGCGGCGGCTTAATAATTACCGCCTCGCACAATCCTAAAGAATGGAACGGATTTAAATTAGTCCGCGAAAAAGCCATACCGATTAGCGGAGAAACGGGTTTGTATGAATTGCGCGATATGGCAATGGGCGGTCTGACCGCCCCGCAAGCGCCCGGGCCGCTTAAAAAGCGCGGCGAAACTATTAAAAAAGGCGATGTTTTAGAAATTCAAACTGAACACGACTTGCGATTTGTTGATTTAAATAAAATCAAACCGCTTAAAATCGCGGTTGATCCGGCCAACGGCATGGGAGCGCAATATATTGAAGAATTGTTTAAGCATTTGCCTTGCCGATTAATTAAAATGAATTTTGATTTAGACGGCGCGTTTCCGGCGCACGAAGCCGATCCCTTGAAAGAAGAAAACTTGGAAGATTTAAAAAAGAAAGTGATTGAAGAAAACGCGGATTTAGGCATTGCCATTGACGGCGACGGCGACAGGATATTTTTTATTGATGAAAAAGGCAAAACCATTGACCAATCCATAATCAGGGGAATTTTATCAATGATATTTTTAAGAGAAAAACCGGGTTCTAAAATTTGCTATGACATCAGGCCGGGCCGCATCACCCGCGACATGATTGAAGAAAATGGCGGCATTCCGATCGTGACTCGTGTCGGACATTCTTTAATAAAAGAACAAGCGCTTAAAGAAAACGCTTATTTTGCCGGCGAATCTTCCGGCCACTTTTTTTTGAATATGGATATCGGCTGTTTTGAAGCGCCTGTAATTATGATTTTAAAATTATTGCGGGAATTTTCCGAAAGCAACAAGCCAATTTCAGAATATATAAAACCATACCAAAAATATTTTCATTCGGGCGAAATCAATTCAACGGTAAAAAACCAAGAAGAAGTGATTAAAAAAATTGAAAAAAAATACGGAGACGGAGAAATTAACAAACTGGACGGCATCACGGTTGAATATTCGGATTTTTGGTTCAATGTCCGCGGCTCCAATACCGAGCCGAAATTAAGACTGAATTTGGAAGCAAAAACAAAAGAATTAATGGAAGAAAAAAGAGACGAAGTATTGAAAATTATAAGAGAATAGATTCGTTTTTAGAAATTAGAAATTAGAAATTTTTTTACACTCCTCTTATTTTTAGCGCTTTAACTATCTTCTCAATCGCGATAATATAAGCGGCCGCGCGCATATCCACATTGTAATCTTTCATATATTGCCAGACCAAATCCGTTGCCCTGTTTATCTGTTTATCCAAATTGGCCCGGACTTTGGGAAGCTCCCAGTAATAATGCCTTAAATTCTGCACCCATTCAAAGTAAGACACGATAACTCCGCCCGAATTGGCAAGCACATCAGGCACGACCAAAACGGCTTTCTCATATAACTTTTCACCCGCTTCAATTGTTGTCGGCCCGTTTGCCAATTCCAAAACAATGCTCGCTTTAATCTTGTCCGCGTTGTCTTTGGTGATGACGGCTTCCAGAGCGGCCGGTACCAAAATTTTTACCGGCAATTCCAACAATTCTTCATTGGAAACATTTTGCGTTCCGGCAAAATCCGTTACAGAGCCGGTTTTATTTTTATGCTCTATGACTTTTGCCATATCAAGCCCTTTAGGATTAAAAATTCCGCCTTTGGAATCGGACACCGCCGCGACTTTGTAGTTATGCTCAGAAGCGATTTTAGCGAAATTCATTCCGGCATTGCCAAATCCCTGGATAGCGATTGTGATATCATTCTTTAATTTTAATTTTTTCAGGATATTTTCCAAAACATAAAAACCGCCTTGCGCCGTGGCCGTGTCGCGGCCCAAAGAGCCGCCGATTTCCACCGGCTTGCCCGTAACAACCGCCGGTTCGTTTTGGCCTTTTATTCTGCTGTATTCATCCATAAACCAGGCCATAATCTGCGGGTTGGTGCAAACATCCGGCGCCGGTATGTCCTTATAAGGGCCTACGAATTCGGCAATCGCCCGGACATAACCTCTTGTCAATCTTTCCAATTCGCCTTTGCTTAACTGCTTTATGTCAACGGTAATTCCGCCCTTTGATCCTCCGTAAGGAATGTCGGCGACCGCGCATTTAATCGTCATCCAGAATGCCAGCGCCTGCACCTCGTCCAAATTTACTTGAGGATGGTAGCGAAGGCCGCCTTTAAAAGGGCCGCGCGCGTTATTGTATTGCACGCGAAAGCCGGTGAAAACTTTTAAATCGCCGCCGTCCATTTTTACCGGTATGGAAACCTCAATTACCTTTTGCGGCGATTTTAAAATTTCCACTTCATCATGCTCAACATTCATGATTTCGCATGTTTTGTTAAGCTGGGCCAGCGCTTCTTTAAATTGATTAGACATACCTTAAATAGGATTTTTAGGATAACTCAAAATTATCCTAACTATCCTAATTGTCTTAATAATCCTAATTATTTTAATTATCCTAATCATCCTAATTATCTTAATTATTACTTTACCCCCACTCTCTCCTTAACTCTCCTTAATGTTTCATCGGCGATCGGCTTTGCTCTTTCCGCGCCGGCGCGCAGAAAGTCTTTTACATCGCTGTTTTTTATTTTGTAAAGCCGCTCCTGAAAATCCGTTAAAAATTCTTTCACCACTTCCGCCAGATCTTCCTTAAATTCGCCATAGCCTTTGCCCTTGTAGCGCCTTTCCAAATCTTTGATGGATTCATCCGACAACAGGGAATAAATGGTCAAAAGATTGGAAATCGCCGGTTTAAGCTCTTTGTTAAATATAATTTCTTTGCCCGAATCGGTAACCGCTTTGATGATTTTTTTAGCCGCTTCTTCCGGCTTATCGGCCAAGGCGATATAATTGGCCGGACTGGCCGCGCTCTTGCTCATTTTTTTGGCCGGATCGTCCAAGCCCATGACGCGCGCCGCTTCTTTTTTGATAACCAATTCGGGAATTTTGAATGTTTCGCCGAATTGCCGGTTAAATCTTTGCGCCAAATCGCGGCAAAGCTCAACATGCTGAATCTGGTCTTCGCCAACCGGCACCGTGTCGGTATTGTAAAGCAGTATGTCAGCCGCCATTAAAACAGGGTAATCATAAAGTCCGATACTGACGGTTTCCTGATTTTTGCCCGCCTTTTCTTTAAATTGCGTCATCTTATTCAAATCGGCTATTCTGGCCGAGCAGTTTAAAATCCATGCCAGCTCGGCGTGCGCGCTTACATCAGACTGCTGAAAAATAATTGATTTTTCCGGATTGATGCCCGCGGCCAAATACATCTTGGCGGTTTCAATTATTCTGTCCCGCAAAACAGCCGGATCCTGCTTAACCGTAATGGCATGATAATCCACCACGCAAAAAATGCAGCTGTATTTATCCTGCATTTCCGCCCATTGCAAAATCGCGCCGAGGTAATTGCCTAAATGCAGATCCCCGCTGGGCTGGACCCCTGAAAAAACTATTTTTTTGCTTTCTTTAATCATATTCCTATTATAAAGCTAAATTTATAATATGTAAACCTGAAATATTTTTTAGGGCAAAAATTAATTTGTAAAGGAAAATGCGCTTAACAGTTGCGCCGAGGATATAGAAAGTTGATTCGTTGACTTTTTCCGTATTTTTTGCTAATTTATAGTTAACAACAAAATAATTTAATTAACCTAACCCCTAAATTTTTTTAAATGCATGGTTAAAAAACAAGATAAATCAATTGTAATTTTTAATAATCAATCTGTGCGACGCGAATGGGATGATAAAAAAGAAGAGTGGTATTTTTCGGTTGTTGATGTTATTAGAATTTTAACCGGCAACGAGAGGCCTAGGAAATACTGGAATGACCTTAAAACAAAGTTGAAACAGGAAGGAAGCGAAGTGTCCGAAAAAATCGGACAGTTGAAAATGGCAGCTCCTGACGGTAAAATGCGCCTAACCGATGTTGCTGATCATTTATTATCATAACCTTATGAATAATCCATTAACAGACAGCGAGCGCGCCAAAGAATTTATAAAAAAGAATAAGCGTTTGCTGTTTGAAAAATTCGCGAGCGATAAAATTTATAAGCCGAATGAAAAACCCATTTCCTTGTTTATGGCCGGCTCTCCGGGTGCGGGCAAGACAGAATATTCTAAAAGATTTATTGAAAAATTTAATAGCGACATGATAAGAATTGACGCTGATGATATTAGACAAATCATTCCGCAATATAATGGCGCTAATTCAGATGTGGTTCAGGGCGCGGCTTCCATAGCTGTTGATATACTTTATAGCCACGCTTTAAAAAATAAATACAATTTATTGTTAGACGGCACTTTTGCGAAATTTGATATTGTTTACCGCAATGTTGAAAGGTCAATTGATAAAAACAGGGAAGTAATGATTTGCTATATTTATCAAGATCCGTTAGTTGCTTGGGCGTTCACTAAAAAACGGGAAAAGTTAGAAGGCAGGATGGTGCCTAAAAAAGCGTTTATTGAAGCGTTCATTAACGCAAGAAAAAATGTTATAAAAATTAAATCAATTATTAAAAAATAAAATATGAAGAATGATAAAAAATTAGATTTGGATAGTTTTTTTAAGTTGCCAGTCAAGGAGCAGGAAAAGATAATGAGCGAGGTTGCCGGCGAGGCGAATAAAGATCAGTTGGATCTAGTTAAAAGATACGATAGGAAGTTTGGCAAAGCAGGAGCGGCAAGCTGTTGCCAGTGTTGCGATTGCAAATAATATAAAATTTAATCAACCCTATTAGATATGATGAATTATCTAACAGGGTAAACCTAACCCTTGTTTAAGGCATGGTTGAAAATCCACTTGCATAGAGACGGTCTTCTGATCGGCGCTATGCAAGTGGTCTTTGCCCGAAAGGGCATCGGGTGATCCGAAAGGGTTACCGCCGACGGGAGACCTTTTTTGTAGATATTATGACATACTTAAACAGCAACAATCCCATGAGAAAACAACTTACATTATTATTAATTTTGGTTTTTGTTTTGGGGTTAGCGCCGGTTAATTTTTCTAACGCTCAAGGTTTAGCAGGCCGGTTAAAAGGAAAAATTTTATTGCAAGTAGAATCAAAAGGCGAGGCCTGGTATGTTAATCCGGATAACGAAAAAAGATATTATCTCGGCAGGCCGGCGGACGCTTTTAATGTAATGCGCGAATTGGGCTTGGGAGTTTCCAACAAAGATTTTGATTTGTGGAACAACAAAGCGCCGAACAGATTGTTGGGAAAAATTTTGCTTAAAGTTGAGGATAGCGGAAAGGCGTATTATGTTAACCCAGCGGATTTGAAAATGCATTTTTTAGGCAGGCCGGCTGACGCTTTTAGGGTGATGAGAGAGCTGGGGTTGGGGATTGGCGATGATAATTTAAGTGAAATTAAGATTTCAAACGATTCAACTTTGCCGCAATCAGATAGTGTAATTGTTAAAGGGATAGAAAAAGAAATTTTTAATGATGAACAGCCGAAACAGCAATTATATAGTGTTGTAAAAGTTATTGATGGAGATACTATTGCAGTTAAGATTAATGGCGTGAATGAAGTTTTGCGGCTTATTGGCATTAACACGCCTGAAACTGTTGATCCCCGCGAACCAGTAGAATGCTTTGGGCAAGAAGCGTCTAATAAAGCCAAGGAACTGCTCAATGGCGAAAGAGTTGGATTAGAAAACGACAGCGCGCAGGGCGAGAGAGATAAATATGATAGATTATTACGATATGTGTTTTTAGAAGATGGAACAAATTTTAATAAGTTGATGATTAGCGAGGGCTATGCTTATGAATATGCATATAGTGTTCCTTGTAAATATCAAAATGAATTTAAGCAGGCGGAGCAATTTGCGAGAGAAAATAAAAGAGGCTTTTGGGCAGATGGAGCATGCGATAATTATAATCCCGAGAAAAGCGCTAACAATGAAGACGAAGCAGCAACCATTACAGAATGTAATTGTAGCGGCAATATTTATAATTGTTCTGATTATTCAACTCGCGCGGAAGCTCAAGCAGCGCATGATTGTTGTGTTAAAAAAGTTGGAAGCGATGTCCATAAGTTAGATATGGATGGCGATGGCGTGGCTTGCGAGAGTTTGCCTTAATAAAATTATTATTCGCGAGAAAACGCGATGAAATTATAATTATTAACCATATCTTGAATTATAAAATTTTATGGTTTAGGATTGTATAAAATTATGCCCGAAGAAAAAACTAAAAAATGTCCTTAACAGTGCAAGAAAAACAACAGCCAGAAACAGCGCAAGAGAATGCCGAGCAACTGGCAGCGACCGTAGAGCTTAAGGCCTTAATTGATCAGATGAAAGATACAGGTTTTATTATTAAATATGAGATAACAGGAGTGGAAGATGAATTACTTTATCTTTATATTCAACGTGAAGTGTGGATGGTATCAACAAGAGAAGATAAAATAAATTTTCTTAAAACTTTTGGTGAAAGATGGGAAAAAATTGGCAAAAGTAGTGTAGTTTTTTTTGATGTGATGACAAATGATAAATTAGGAAGATGGTCATTGAATACGCCACAGATATTTGAATAATATATTTGGGGCTTTTGTTAAAATTAAGAAAAAATAAAAATATCTACCTCAAAGACAAAAAAGCGCATTATCTCGGACGACCCGCGGACGCGTTTAGGGTAATGCGGGAATTGGGGCTTGGAATTACGAATAGCGATATAAGAAAGATTGATGTGGCAGAGATAAAATAATAATTGTTATTTTTACCCCTTTTTGCTATACTAACAATAAGAATATGGCTTTACATAGAAAAAAATACCAGCAAGCGATACTTTATTTTTGCTGGAAATTAGGCAAAGAAATTCGCGGCAAGAAAAAGCTAGCAAAGCTTTTGTATTACCTTGATTTTGATTATTATGAAAAATACCAAAAATATTTTACCGGAGAAACATATAAAAAACTGCCAATGGGGCCTTTTCCGGTTTCATTAGAAAAGATAACAGCTGAAATGGCAGAGAAAAAACAGCTTGTTATAGGAAAAATTAATGAGTGGGACGGATATAATCCGACAGAAGTATATAAAATATTAGGAAAGCCGGATGTTTCCATATTTTCTCCCGAGGAAAAAAAGATGATAGATAGAGTTATAAAAAAATACGGATGTTTGAACGGAAAAGAACTTGAAAATTTAACTCATTCCGAGGCTCCATACATAGGCGCGGAAGACAAAAAAGAAATTCCTTATGAATTATCTTTTTATCGCGGAACAGATTTTAATTAGACAAGTCTATTATGCTTGATTTTATTCATCATACTAAATTTGAAAAAGAAATCGCCGGCTTAAAACGGCGATTTTGTAATATACAAGAAGGATTAAAGTCCTTTAAAAGATTATGCGAAGTCCAGTTTCACCCTATTAACCCGCAAAGAGTAATAGCGCCGGCAAAACTTCATAGAATCACGCAAAATGATATTTGGGGCTTATGGAAAATTGAACTTGTTATGCCTAAGTCGGGCTTGAGGCCAAACCAGTTTCCAAGAATGTGGTTTTGCGCGCAGGGAATAAAAATAGGGTTTTTATGCATAGTTGCCCATGCAGATAATTACAATGATAATAATATGAACAGAATAGCGTTAGAACGGTTAAGTGATATTTTTTAGATATAAGTTATCCTTAAACTAAAAGCTTTATTTAAGTTCCAAATTCGCGTCAACTTTTAATTTTCGCCACGGCGTAAAATTATTCTTGAGCGCTTTGTAATAACCGGCGGCCGCCACCATGGCCGCGTTGTCAGTCGTGTATTCTAACCGTGGAACATAAAACATGCCTGCCCCGCTGCGCGGTGCGCGGCCGGGGGAACATGGAACAGATTTTTTTACGGCTTGTTTAAGTTGGCTTCGCAGTTCTTTGTTAGCCGCCACCCCGCCCGCTAACATAATGGTTTTAACCCCGTACTCTTCGGCGGCTTTAACCGTCTTATGAATTAAAACATCAATCACAGCTTGCTGAAATTCATAACAGTATTCGGAAATTCGCGATTTATAATCTTTATCTTTTCTTATTTCATATAATAAAGCAGTCTTCAGTCCGGAAAAAGAAAAATCATAATCCTTGGAATAAATCATCGGGCGAGGCAAAGATATTTTTGATTTTTGATTTAAAAAATTTTCCGCGTATTTAGCAATTTCAGGCCCCCCAGGATAACCAAGTTTAAGCAGTTTCGCCGCTTTGTCAAACGCTTCGCCGGCCGCGTCGTCCCTGGTTTCGCCGATAATTTTATATTTGCCATGGCCCTCCATTAGCACCAGCATCGTATGCCCGCCGGATACAGTTAAAACCACAGCCGGGAAATTAATTTTTGGAATTTGGAATTTGGAATTTGGAATTTTTTTGTAATTTGTAATTTGCCTGCCCCGCTGCGCGGTGCGCGGCCGGGGTAATTTGTAATTTGCGCCAATTGGCCTCAGCCAATTGGCGTAGATGTGTCCTTCTATATGATTAACGCCAATAACCGGAACATTCCAAACATACGACAAAACTTTAGCGGTTTCAACACCGACAATTAAAGAAGTAATAAGCCCCGGCCCGACGGTAACCGCGATGGCGTTAATTTTTTTTCCGGCATTTCCTCTTTTTATTCCCGCTTTTTCCAACGCCTCGTTAACAACAGGCAGGATGTTTAATACGTGCTCGCGCGCCGCCACCTCCGGCACCACGCCGCCGTATTTTTTATGTATTTCAATTTGCGATGAAACAACATTGGATAAAATTTCAATTTTATCTCCTTGCCCGCGCGCTATTGCCGCCGCGGTTTCATCACAGCTTGTTTCTATGCCTAAAATAATCATAATTTCAATATATGCAAAACGCCGAGCAAAATCTCGGCGTTTTGTTTTTTGCAGCTCTTTACTTAAAATTTAAAAAAGTCCGAAAACTTGCCAACAAGAGGTAATGGCTGTTGCTTGCCGCCCACGGCGTTACTGATGCCGATAATCAATAATACCAGTGTCCCCAAACTTAAAATCCAATTGATTGTCCACCAAAAATAGAACGGCATAATCCGATCCACAATATTTAACAACACCACCAGTAAAAACAGCACTAAACCTTGCTTGGTATGATATTTCACGAAGGCGTCTTTTTTGGCGTCGCCGGTTAAAAGCGGAATAAAAAATAAAATATACGCTATAACCGCCATCGCGGTATTTTTACTTCCGCCGATTATTGGAGTATTTTGTTCCATAAGAATTAAATTAAGAATTAAGAATTAAAATTATTGGCTGGTTTTCATGATATTGACACCCACGGTCTGCCCGTCAATTTCAAAACCAAAGGAGTACACAACAGTTTCATTGCTGCCGGCCACAACCATAGCGGTTTTATCCGATATGCTGCTTTGTATAATCGGCAGACCCTTGTCGGTAAGCGCTTTATTGAGCGCGCCCAAATCCGCTCCGGTTACAAGACGGGCAATTTCAAATTCCATCATACTGGACTGAACATCTTCGGATCCATACGTGCTGGTGTAAATAGAAGTTAATTTGGCTTTGCCAAATACCTTTTCAACGATTTTTTTGGTTTCGCTTACCGCGGCTTTGGAATCAGCGTCGTAAGTCTCCGCTTCCTCAATTTCATCGTATCTGTCTTCCGGTGTTTTGGCGGCCTCTTTGGCTTCATCTTTCTTCTGTTGAGCTTCATCTTTAGCCGCTTCTTTGGCCATTTCCTGCGCTATTTGATTGGTAATATTTCCTCCGCCGCCGGTTATTTTGCCCAGCAAACCTGCGTCAACGCCATACATTCCTTTTAAAATTTGATTGGCCAGCTGTTGTTGGCGCCAGCGATTGACGCCGTAAGACACGCCGCCGACTACGACGATGGCGGCCAGAATTATTATGATAGTTTTTTTATTCATATCCGTTTTATTTGTTAAAAGTAAATAAAGTTTGTTATTTTCGACCTTTGATATTATGCGGATAACTCCGCCACAATTTAATAAGTTATCTTTAAAAACGATTTGTAGGCATTACCCGTGGAAAAAGTTAAAATCAAAAAATAGCCCGGCTTATACGTCGTTAATTCATAAAGCCCTTCGTCCTGTGTTTTATAACCAAGGCCCTCAAGATAATTTTTTACCGCGGTTATATCGTCTTTGGTTATAATGCGATCAAATACGTAATAAAGCATCGCCCCGTCCATATTGTCCGTCATCTTGACTTGATTATTGTAAAGCTGATTTAAAATCGGCAGGAGCTCGCCGTGAACAGTTTGACTCTTGCCATTAATCAGTTCGGCCGGGATCGCTTTTTCATAATTAATTTGCGGCCAAGTTCTTGCCGCGGTTGAAGCGCCGGATGAATTTTGCAGCGGTGTATCATAAGCGGAAACTAAGGGCGCTACTGGCGGTAAAAGATCTTTATAACTCGCGAAGGGAGCATAAACGGCCGTCTTGGCATTTTTGTAAAGAGAAAATTCCGGCTTGCGATCAGTTAAATTAATTGAATAAGGTTCTGTCTGCGCGTTCAAATCGTTAGAAACCGCGTATGGCGTCATCAATTCCGTAATAATGTTTCCGCTATAATTTATAATCCAATTTTTATTATCTTTAACATTGCCGCTCGCGTCCAATTTCATTAAAAAACCGTCTTTATAATAAGTAATGCTATCCAATATAACCGATTGGATGTCAGTGGAAGTATATTCGCCGGCAATCAAGGCGCCGTTATCCGCGGTCGCTCGTGTCACATAGTTGGCGGCCTCCCGTTGCGGATTAATTATTTTTGCCCAGCCGGCGTTTAATTCGCTATCCATTTTCATCATAAAAATGCCCTTGCGAAAAGCGTCTTGAGTTATTTTAAGAGCCGCCTGAACTTTTTTATAATCCTGTAGCGACTCTTTAGATTTTTCACTATCCTCTTTTGACATTTCCGCTTCCCCGTATTTTTCATTATACCATTTAATTTGATCACTGGCAGTTTTATTTTTTTCTCCATAGTCATAATCAGCCCAAGTAATCGGACCAACCATCAACATTTTGTTGTCAGTTGTCAAGGAAACGGAAAAATCTATCATCGGCGCGGTGAACTCATTAAAACTTAAAGTCATTTTTTTAACCCACTCCAAGTTGCCTGAAGAACTGAATTTAAACGCTATAAGATAACCTTTCACGGGTGATTTTAAATCCAAACTGTCTGACATTAAGGACAAACCCCCGGACCATTGTCCTAAAACAAGATAACCGTTATCTTCGGTCCGCGCCATGCCTTTGGTAATAATCGCCCCTTGCCGCACTTTTTTCCATCCCAACTCAAACCCGCCGCCCGGCTTAGGAATGGCCGCCGCCATATCTAACGGCGTACCCTCCATGCTTTTCGCCCATTCAAAGTTAAAATTTTTATCAAATTTAGCCAGTCCCGGATAAGTATCAAAATTATAAGGCAGCTCCTTTTCCGGATTTATCTCCGTTAAATTTCCCGCCAAAGCATAGCCGCCGTCAGCCGTAGCGGTGAGATATGTCTCGCTTTTGCGAGCAATAAAATTTTTAATATTCTTTGACCATTGAATATTGCCATTTTGATCAAACTTAAAAACTTTAAGCGAGGCGTAAGGTTGATCAAGATAAACATCTGCGTCTTCTCCTCTTTCATCCGGATCCGAATTAAGGATATTCGCGTAAAATAAAAAACCGCGGTCAGCGGTTTCCAATAAAGAATTTCTTGCGTCCTCCGCGAACGCGGTGAAAGACTTGTTCCAAATCATATTGCCGTTTTTGTCTAATTTGGTAAGCATTATTTTATTTAATTCTATATCGTCCGCGTTCCATTCCGCGGCCTTGATAAAACCCCACACCTTGGAAGCCATTAAATATCCGCCGTTTTTCAACTCAATAATTGATTGGACATCTTCATCGCCCAGAAGATTACCAACGCCGGCGGAATTTGTGGTTTTCAAAAATTTAAGCCATTGAATATTTCCTTGCTGGTCAAGCTTGGCCACGAATCCGTCCGGCGGAATAAACATAATATTGGGATCAGTCGCGCCGGAAACAATATAACCGCCGTCTTTGGTCGGCCAGGCGCCATTAATTTTCGTGAACACCAAGAGGCGATATGATTTTAATAAAGTAGTATTTCCTTCCGCAGCAGTACTACCTTCTCCGGCAACAGGTATTTCAGATAAATCGGCATTTGAAATCCCTAAACCCAACTTTCTCATTATTCCAAATGCGTCGGCGGGACGGCCCAAATAATGCATCTTCAAATCAACGGGATTAACATAATAGGCTTTGCCTTTGTCTTCAATTTTAAGCAATATTTTACCGCTTAATCTTTTGGGGGCCGCGCCCTTAAAAGAATCAAAATCTTTATTGGATATTCCCAGGCCCAACTCCCTCATAATGCGAAAAGCGTCAGCGGGTCTGCCTAAATAATATCCTTCTCCGGTGTCAGGATGGACATACCAAGCTTCACCGTGGCTTTGCACTTGAAGTAAAATTTTTCCCTTTAATCTACTTGTTAAATCACCGGCTTTTATTGAATTGATCGGCGTTAATAATAAAAAAACAAACAACAAACAAATTATTCCTTTAATCTTTATGCCTATTTGTTTGTTTATAAATTTTTTCATAATAAAAACATCAGTCTTTGGGTTGCGTTTATTATAACATTTTATACGAATTAATACAAAAATAAAATACCCCCGATTTGCATCGGAGGTATTTTATTTTTGTAGCCCCACGGGGAATCGAACCCCGATTCTCAGCTTGAAAAGCTGGTGTCCTAACCATTAGACGATGGGGCCATACTTATTTAATTTTATTAAAATATTCTTTTAATTTCTTTCTTCCTGCTGCTGATTTCCAATATTTTTCTCTTTTTCTAGTCTCCTGAATAGTAATAACTTTTTCGATTACAAAACATCTAAATCCATTAAAGCTCTTGGTGGTTTTTACCTTGCCTCTTTGATGTTCAATAATCCTCCTTTTAATATTATCAGTAAACCCTATGTATGTGTATTTAAAATCATTACTTACTAACCAATATAATATAAACTCCATAAAACCTGGTGTCCCCGCCTCGCGTCGACGAGCTCCGCGAGTCGAGGCGGGCTGACCATTAGACGATAGCGGCGCGTTAAAAAAAATAATAGCCCTGTCCAAGGACTAAAAAAATTATAAACTTTATTGCGAAAAAAGTCAAATTTAATCAGTAATCAATTACGCCAATTACGCCTTAATTAAATGTAAAATTTTTTTAGCTTATTAATTAATTTATCTTTCCGCAAATTCAATTTTTCAAGCCAACTCAATTCTTTGTTTAAAAAAGTAAATCCTATGAACAACAGAATAAATCCCGGCAAAATCGGAAGAGCAAGCCCGATAAAGCCAATAATAAACAGGCCGATGCCGATTCCGATAAATAATGCTTTTTTCATCGCGCTTAACATTCTTTTTAGTTAACTGTTAAATAAGATTGCATCTTAGCAAATTTTTACCTGATTGTCAATGTTTATTTGAAAAGATTAAATAAAAGATGTAAGATAAAATCATCTTTTATGCTTCATCTGAAAGACTTTGACTACAATTTGCCTAAAGAGCTGATAGCTCAACGGCCGGTAAAGCCGCGAGACCATTCGCGGCTTTTGGCGCTGGACAAAAAAACCGGCGAAATAAAACATAAGCATTTTTACGACATTGTTGATTATTTAAATAAAGGCGATGTTTTAGTTTTAAATAATTCAAAAGTATTTCCTGCCCGTCTGATTGGGAAAAAAGCGGGCATCGGCGGAAAGATTGAGGTGTTTTTGCTAAAACGGATCAGGGGCGCGCTATGGCAGTGCCTTTTAGGCGGGCATGGCGGAAAGGAAGGTTTGGAAGTTGAGTTCGGCCTCGGCTTGCGATGCGAAATTGTTAAAAATAATAATGACGGGACATGGGAGGCGCGGTTTAACAAGAGCGGCAAAAGTTTGATGGATACAGTCGGCAGGATAGGATATACGCCGCTGCCTCCGTATATAAAACAAATCACAAATCACAAATCACAAATCCCAAAACAGGCAAATGATAAAATTAATTACCAGACGGTCTATGCCGATGATAAAAAAGTCGGCTCTGTGGCGGCGCCGACAGCCGGCTTTCATTTTACGCCGGAATTAATCAAGAAGCTAAAAGCCAAGGGCGCGCGAATTGAATATATAACATTGCATGTCGGCTTGGGCACGTTCGCGCCGGTAAAAGCCGATGATATCACGAAGCATAAGATGCATGCCGAGTGGGTTGAAGTTAAAAACTCTGTTATTAAAAAAGTCATCAAAGCGAAACAGGAGGGCAGGCGGGTAATTGCGGTGGGAACGACAAGCGTCAGAACGTTGGAAGCGGCTGCTTTTCAAATCACAAATTCAAAATTACAAATTCCAAATAAATTACAAATTCAAAATTACAAATTCAAAACTGATATATTTATTTACTCTGGCTATGAATTTAAAATTGTTGATGCGATGATTACAAATTTTCATCTGCCTAAATCCACTTTGCTTATGCTCGTTTCCGCGTTTGCCGGCAAGAAAAATATTGATAAGGCGTATAAAATCGCGATTAAAAACAAATACCGTTTTTACAGCTACGGCGACGCGATGCTGATTGTTTGATCTTATTAATCCTTTTGAATTTTCGCAAATAAAAAAGGCGGTTCCATTCAAGTCCCCGCCTTTTAGCTTTCACCACTTTTTTATTTATTTCCCTCCTTTATTGTTTAAGTTCAAGATACGAAGTTTCCCAGCCCATGCCGGTGAAATACTGAATTATCGTAACCTTTACTTCTTTTCCCGGAACAATTTTAGCAAGTCCCGGATTTCTAACGGCAAAGAAAAATCCGTCATTTCTTTGAACAATTATCAGTTCCGGTTCGGTTGAGTGGTTTTTTACAAATATAAATTTACCCGTTGGGTGAATTGGATAAAATGTTTTTCGCATTACCGGGCGAAATGGGCGATAGAAAGCATCGATATGATTCTTTTCAGATTGTTTAAAAGCCACCATAACAACTGTAACAACTATCATCAAACAGGCAATCCCAATAATTATATTAGTAATTATTTTTCGCATTTTATTTTACCTCCGCTTTTTTTATTATCTCCGCGTATTCCGGATGGAGCTTGAAGAATTCTAGCGCTGCATCTCCTTGAAATAGCGGTTTAATTTTTTCTATCGCATTTCCTATGCGAAACACCATCCCAAAAAGGTGTTTAAAGGCATACCCCCCGGCAATTACCATAATACCTATTGTCACGAATGCATTGTCAGTTAAGAGCGCAACAGGTATAGCAACTAGAGATGACAGCAGCCCGGTTAGAAATTTCTTCCGTGACCTCGCGAATTTTTTGTACAGCTCTATCAATTTCTTCCCATTGTCGAGATCATAGATAGTCGGGTAACTAAAGCCACGATAATATCCGTTTGCTGTTACTATCTGTCGGAGTCCTAAGATTGGAAGTCCTTCTTTTTTTAATCCTGGAAAAAAAAATCCCTTACCAAGCTCAATGACTCTTTTCTGTACCGGATCCTCGTACCACTCACTCACTCCAACGAGATTTCCTAAATAATCCTCAATTATTCGATGTTGGAGCGGCAGTTTAGATGCAGTTTCTTCTAACTCTCGCATTATCTTCCAGTACTCTGCCTTTACTTGGAACTGCTCTTCCTTAATCCTTTCTGCGGTTAATGCCATGTAGGCAGCCGCCCTTCCAAAACCACTTTCACTTTTAATATCATTGGAATGGATATACCCTAAACACGTACCCTTAATGAGTTTAATAAGTAAGCCAGCATGATCCATAACTTTTCCTCCTTTTTTTATTTAATTTTCAAAGACCGATAGAACATTATACAATAAAATAATTTATACAAAATGTCAATAATATTGATAATTATTTAATTTAATTTTAGCTAATTTTAGAGAATGATTAATATCATTCATCAAAAATATTGACAAATTAAGAATATTTTGCTACAATTTTAATATGGATAATGGATTAATAAAACTTTTAGAACAAACCGGCTTTACGGAAAAAGAAGCAAGTGTTTATTTGGCATTGCTTGAACTTGGGCAGGGCAATGTTACCGAGATAGCCAAAATTACCGAGCTTAAGCGTCCGATTATTTATGTAATTTTAGAAGGCTTGATAAAGCGAGGATACGCCAGCGAATTGCCTGATTTTAAAATAAACACTTATCAGGCGATTGACCCGTCAATCATTCTTAGTAAACTGCAAATTACCGCTAAAAACTTTATCGCAATGCTGCCCATTTTTAGAACGCTTCATAATAAAGGAAAGAAACGGCCAAAAATTACTTATCATGAAACCAAGGAGGGCATTTGGAACACCTATGAAGAAATGAACCAAGCAAAAGACGGTTTTTTTATTTCTTCATACGAAAGAATAGAAAAACATTTCCCCGGCTCAATAGATAAGTGGGTGGAATATTACAAAAAGGGATTAATTCCCCTGAAAGGAAAACATTTGGTTCCCAATAATAAATTTGATATTGAAGTAATGAAAAAGTTTTCCAAGATCGGGCAATCCGCGAGATATTTGCCGGAGATAAAAAATTTCAATATGGACTTTACCATTTACGGAAATAAGCTGGCCATAACTTCGCTCGGAGAAGAGCCCTTTATCGTTATTATTGAATCGGAAGAATTGGCAAAGTCAATGAAGCCGATCTTTGAAATCGCCTGGGCGCGAGGCAGGGAAATAAAAACTTGACCAAATAAGATAAATTAAGTTATACTAAAATCAGAATTAAGAGTTTATCAAGAATCAGGTTTTATGATTTTCATACAGTTTTTAAATCTGAAATCTAAAATCTGAAATCTAAAATCAAAATATGTCCGTACCAAAAAAGAGACGAACTAAAAGTTCGGTTGGCCAAAGAAGATCTCATCACGCTTTAAAGCCGAAAACTTTAAACAAATGCCCCAAGTGCGGCAAAGCGCTTTTGCCCCATCGCGCCTGCGGCTTTTGCGGAACTTATAGAGGCCGCGAAGTCTTAAAAATAAAAAGTAAAGTTAAGAAAGAGAAAAAATAAAAAAGTTAAATTTAAAGTTTGATTGTGGCATAGAAATCACTTTTAACTTTTAACTTTTAACTTTTAACTTTTTTATATGTCCAATAGACACTTGGCCCGCACCATCGCGATGCAAACTTTGTTTTGCTGGGATTTTAACGGCAAGCAAGAAAAGGATTTGACAAGTATTATAAATCAGAATTTCATCCAATTCGCTCCCATATTTAACGACCACGGCTTTGTTGAAAAAATAATTAAAGAGGTGATTAAAAATTTGCCTGAAATTGACAAGTACATTACCAAATACGCCACGGAATGGCCGCTGGAGCAGATTACCGTAGTTGACCGCAATATTTTGCGCATCGGCGTTTATGAATTGGTTTTTAGCAAAGACATACCGGCTAAAGTCGCCATTAATGAAGCCATTGAAATCGCCAAGACTTTCGGCGGGGAGTCGTCGGGCAAGTTTGTCAACGGGGTTTTGGGGGCGATATATAAGGATATGGCGCAAACCATCAAAAAAGAAGAGAAGCAAGTTGAAGCATAATGGGCCGATTATTAAATAATTATTAAAATAATTAGGATTATTAGGACAATTAAGACGTTTAGGATAGTTAGGATAATTTTGAGTTATCCTAAAAATCCTAAAAATCTTAAGCACCCTAAAAATCTTAGTTTTAATCAGATGAGAGATTTTTCTAAGTTTGAAAAGCGGATTGGCGTTAAATTTAAAAATCAAGATTTGCTCGTTAAAGCCGTGGTGCATCGCTCTTATTTAAATGAACACCCTAATTTTAAACTTGGCCATAATGAACGTTTGGAATTCTTGGGTGACGCTGTTTTGGAAATAATTGTTACCGAATATTTATTTTATCATTTTCCCGACACTCAGGAAGGCGATTTGACAAACTGGAGAGCGAGTTTGGTTAACTCTAAAATGCTGGCCGAGGTGGCGAACGAATTAGGATTGGAAGATTATATTTATTTGTCAAAGGGGGAGGCAAAGGATAAAAATTCAAAAGCGCGCCAATATATTTTAGCCAATGCGGTTGAGGCCCTGATAGGCGCGATTTATTTGGATCAGGGCACGCGCTCCGCCAAAAAGTTCATTAAGAATGAAATATTGTCTAAGTTTGATTATATTTTATCCCATCAGCTTTATATTGATCCGAAATCAAAGTTTCAGGAAAAGGCGCAGGAGATATTCGGCACCACGCCTCATTATAAAGTTTTATCCGAGAGCGGCCCCGACCATGCGAAGATTTTTGAAATCGGCTTATTTTTGGGCGAAGAATTGGTTGCCCGGGGCAAGGGCTCTTCCAAACAGGAGGCGCAAGTTGACGCGGCAAGCAAGGGTTTGAAGAAAAAAAATTGGTAATTTGTTTTATATAAATTATATAATTTCCAAAAAATATGAACATTAAAGAACTTTTTAGCGCCGCAGTTAAAAAAGAAGCTTCAGACCTCCATTTAGTCGTGGGGCTGCCTCCGGTGCTGCGCATTGACGGCGAATTGGTTTATATAGAGAGCGAAAAGCCGATAGCGCAAAAAGCGATGGAGCAAATGATTTTTTCAATATTAACAGAGGATCAAAAACAAAGATTTATTTCCGAGAGAGAGCTTGATATTAGCTATGAATTAGAAGATAAGTCAAGATTCAGAGTTAATTTGCTTTATGAAAAAAATAATATCGGCTTAGTCGCAAGGGTCATTAACGATAAAATGCCTACGTTAGAAGATATCGGAATGCCTGAAATAGTTTATCAATTGTTAGGCCTTAAGCAAGGGCTTGTCCTTATCACGGGGCCTACCGGCTGCGGCAAATCAACGACTCTTGCCGCTATGGTTAATTATATTAACAATAATCGCTGCTGCCACATCATCACTCTTGAAGATCCGATTGAATATTTATTTAAACCGAAGAAGAGCGTTATTATACAGCGCCAACTGGGAAGTGATATTCAAACATTTGCTAACGGCTTAAAACATGTTTTAAGGCAGGACCCTGACGTGGTTATGGTCGGGGAAATGCGCGATTTGGAAACCGTTGCCACGACCATAACTTTAGCCGAGACCGGGCATTTGGTTTTAGCGACTTTGCATACTTACAGCGCGGCCCAAACCGTTGACCGTATTATTGATATATTTCCGTCGCATCAGCAGAACCAAGTTCGTTTGCAGCTGTCTATGGTTTTGGCCAGCGTGATATCCCAGCGCTTGTTGCCTAAAATACAAGGCGGGCGCGCGGCCGCCCGCGAAATATTGCTTAACACATCGGCGGTCGCTAATTTAATCCGGGAAAATAAAATAGCCCAGATTAGAACCGTAATTGAAACAAGCATTAAGGAAGGAATGGTTAGCATGGACCAGGATTTAAAAAGACTATATGACAATGAGATGATTAACAAAGAGGTCGCGCAGGCCCAGATGGAAAATCCCGAGTTATTGGAGAAAGTTAAAAAATAATTTTTTTATCTTAGATGTCGCGTAATATTAAACAAAAAATGTCATCTTGACAATATTTTTAAGTGCTGTATAATATATAAACGGATAAAAAAATAAATATTTTTATGAGTAAAATAATTATTAATAAATTTATAAGCGGTTGACGCACTAGCTATTTTTAAGTGTTGCGAAACCGCTTAAAGGCGGTTTTTTGGTTGTATAAATTGGGAATCAGAATTTGGGAGCATAAAAATGTTTAGAATATGTTTCAAAATATTGCTTTCCAATCTGAACTTTAACAATTGAATAAATCAGATTAAATAAAATTTTATTTTGCTTTTGCAATTGGCAAAATAAGATAAACACTTTTGAAATCAAAAGTGTGGGAAAATCTCATTAAGAGTATATGGTGGATGCCCTGACTTAAGAAGACGATGAAGGACGCAGCAGCCTGCGATAAGCCTCGGCGAGGTGGCAAGCAACCTTTGACCCGAGGATTTCCGAATGGGGAAACCCGTCCCGATGAAGTCGGGACGACCGCTGTCTGAACACATAGGACAGTGAGTGGACAACCCGGCGAACTGAAACATCTTAGTAGCCGGAGGAAAAGAGAAAAATATTTATTCCCTGAGTAGTGGCGAGCGAAAGGGGAGGAGTCTAAACCCGTAAAACTGCGATTCAGTTAGCTTTTTGCTATCTGGGTCAGAAGGTTCTAGGACCATATGTTTTATTGGAGTTGCAAGATAGTTGCGTTTTCTTCCTAGACAAAGAAAGGTAAAGATACAAATTATAACTTTCCCTAATTGAAGCGAGCTGGAAAGCTCCGCCAGAGCAGGTGATAGCCCTGTAAGTGAAAGGGGTTATAGCTTTACTGCAACATATCTTAAGTACCGCGGGACACGAGAAATCCCGCGGGAATCCAGGTCGACTATGACCTAAGACTAAATACTTCTTAAGATCGATAGCGAACAAGTACCGTGAGGGAAAGGTGAAAAGCATCCCGGTGAGGGAGGTGAAATAGTACCTGAAACCATATACTTACAAGGAGCTGGAGCCTCGGTTTACCGGGGTGACAGCGTGCCTATTGAAGAATGAGCCAACGAGTTTGTTCTATGTGGCTTGGCTAATCTCCGTTTGGAGTGGAGCCATAGTGAAAGCGAGGGTTAATAGCCCGTATATCGGATTTCTGATTTCGTCCCGCATATCGCGGAACGATTTCTGAATTCCGATCGGTCGCATGGACAAGACCCGAAGCCGGGTGATCTAGCCATGGCCAGGTTGAACTCCGATGAAAATCGGAGGGAGGACCGAACCCACTAGTCGTACAACACTAGGGGATGAGCTGTGGTTAGCGGAGAAATTCCAATCGAACTCGGCAATAGCTGGTTCTCCTCGAAATAGCTTTTGGGCTAGCCTCGAGCGTTTAACCTAGGGGGTAGAGCACTGAATGAGGGCGGGTCGCAAGATACCGTCTTCAACCAAACTCCGAATACCTAGGCCTATAGCTCGGGAGTCAGACTATGGGGGCTAAGCTCCATCAGTCAAAAGGGAAACAGCCCTAATCGCAATCTAAGGTCCCTAAATATATGCTAAGTGTAAAAAGTGGTGTCGCGACTGCGACAACTAGGAGGTTGGCTTAGAAGCAGCCATCCTTTAAAGAAAGCGTAATAGCTCACTAGTCAAGTTGCCGCGCGCTGAAAATTTATCGGGGCTAAGCATATTACCGAAGATGCGGATGTCGTTGCTTCGCATTGACACGCGGATTTTACGCCGATTACAACGCGGATTTTACGCTGATTATTTTCAGTGTTTTGTCAGCGTGCCATCAGCGTGCCATCAGCGTGCCAATGCGGAGCAGCGGCGTGGTAGAGGAGCATTTTGTCCGGCGTTGAAGCTGTGTCGCGAGGCATGGTGGAGCGGACAGAAGAGAGAATGTTGGCATGAGTAGCATTAAAGCCGGTAAGAAACCGGCTCACCGAAAGCTTAAGGTTTCCTGGGCAATGAAAATCAACCCAGGGTTAGTCGGTCCTAAGGCGAGCCGTGTGTAATGCGCGGGTAGTCGATGGATGAGCTGGTTAATATTCCAGCACTATTATTGTGTTCCGATGGGGGGACGCAATTTAAAGGTTTGAGCGTTTTTATGGTATGAGCGTTGATTGCCAAGTTTGATGATTCAGGCAAATCCGGATCACCAATCAAACAAGGCTGTCAAAAGGCAAAGCTTCGGCGGAGCCAATTCAAGCTGATAGATTGCCCAGAAAAACCTCTAGGGCTAACGCGATAATAACCGTACCGCAAACCGACACAGGTGAGCGAGGCGAGAAGCCTCAGGTGTACGAGAGAACCTTCGTTAAGGAACTCGGCAAAACAGCGGCCGTAATTTCGAGATAAGGCCTGCCCCGGTTTACCGGGGCCGCAGCTAAAGAACTCAAGTGACTGTTTATCAAAAACACAGCTCCCTGCTAACTCGTAAGAGGATGTATAGGGGGCGATGCCTGGCCAGTGTCCGAACGTTAAGGGGAGAGGTTAGTCCCGCAGCAATGCGGGGCGAAGCTTTGAACCGAAGCGCGGATGAACGCCGGCCGTAACTATAACGGTCCTAAGGTAGCGAAATTCCTTGTCGGGTAACTTCCGACCTGCACGAATGGCTTAACAACTTGGGTACTGTCTCAACGAAGGACTCGGCGAAATTGCAGGACGAGTAAAGATGCTCGTTAACCATAGTTGGACGAAAAGACCCCGTGAAGCTTTACTATAGCTTGACATTGGATTAGGGGTATGCATGTTCAGCATAGGTGGGAGAGCCGGTTTACCGGCTCAACAGTGAGATACCACCCTTGTATGCTTTTAATTCTAACTCCCAGCCTTGAATCAGGCGGGAGGACAGTGTCTGGTGGGTAGTTTGTCTGGGGCGGATGCCTCCCAAAAGGTAACGGAGGCGTTTACAAAGGTTGGCTATTCCGGGATGGAAATCCGGAAGATAGCGTAAAGGCATAAGCCAGCTTTACTGCAAGACCTACTAGTCGAGCAGTCGCGAAAGCGGAACTTAGTGATCCGACCGTGCGATATAGGACGGCGGAAGCTCATCGGATAAAAGCTACTCCGGGGATAACAGGCTAGTCACGCCCGAGCGTCCACAGCGACGGCGTGGTTCGGCACCTCGATGTCGGCTCGTCGCATCCTGGGGGTGAAGAAGCTCCCAAGGGTTAGGCTGTTCGCCTATTAAAGCGGCACGCGAGCTGGGTTCAGACCGTTCAGAAGCTGATTTTTTATTCGGCTCTTGAACCATCTGAACCCGAGGAGACATCAATAACGGCGGCATCCCGCAGTAATGCGGGATTGAAAAAGTCGACTCATATCGGTGAAGTCCTATCATATAAATTTGCATTTCAACCTGTCATATGTTAGGATAATACCGAGGGAAGTTGATTATGTCTAAACTTATAACCACAACAAAAAGAGCGTATTTGGCCGGATTTCTTGATGGCGACGGAAGTATTTACGTAAGACTGAAACCAAATCCTACTTACAAGTATGGATTTCAGGTATCGCCTTATATTATACTTTTCCAATCCAAAAAAGAATCTGAGAATTTTAAGAAAATTTGCTCTTTAATAGATTGCGGTTATATACGTGAAAGAAATGATGGTATATTAGAATATACCATTAATAGAAGAGATGAAATAATAAAATTCTTGAAATTAATAAAGCCATATTTAATCTTAAAGAAAGAACAGGCCGGTTTAATGATAAAAATATTAAACCAGAAAAATAGAGTGAAAAGCAGAGAAGATTTTAATAAATTGGCAGAGTTAATAGATAAATTTAGAGAATTGAATTATTCAAAGAAGCGTAAAAGACATAATTTAACCCCGTAGAGACTGATCCTTAAATGGAGAGAGTGTTCCAGTATAATTGGAGCGCTAACACGTCGACCCCCCGGTACAACCGGGGTGATGGTATAGTCCATACACTTGGCAACAAGTGAAATAAATGCGTAAGACAGGTCGGTCTCCTATCCACTATGGTCATGGAAACTTGAGGAGTCCCTTCCTTAGTACGAGAGGACCGGGAAGGACGAAGCTCTGGTGTACCAGCTGTTCTACCAAGGGCATTGCTGGGTAGCTAACTTCGGTTAGGATAAGCGCTGAAAGCATCTAAGCGCGAAGCCGTCTCCAAGATTAGGTTTCACAGGCTGGTCATAGACGATGACCTTGATAGGCTCTAGGTGTAAGCCCCGCAAGGGGTTGAGCCGAGGAGTACTAATAAGCCGTTTGATTTTCCCACATTTTTGATTTGAAATAAAAAAACACCATTGTTCTGGTGGTTTTAGCGAAGGGGCAACACCTGATCCCATCCCGAACTCAGAAGTTAAGCCCTTCAGCGCCGATGGTACTTGGGCATAAGCCCCGGGAGAGTAGGCCATCGCCAGAACAATGGTGTTTTTTATACTAAAAATTTTATCCCGGCTGATAGGCGGTTTTTATTTTCCTGTGGATAACTTTTTAAAATTCATATTTTTGTAAAAATATTTTTGACATTGTTATTATTAATATTTTACTAATATTAAATAAATTATGTGATATTAAAAAAAATTGCAGAAAAATACTTGACAGAATTTTTATATGGTATATAATAATATTAAAGAATAGTTCTTTCTAAAACCGATCAAAAACACGGGGAGAAGCATTACGCCTCTCCCTTTAACTTTTTATGGACATTGCGATATTAAAAAAACTTAATTTATCCGACAAGGAAGCAGCCGTATATTTAAAACTTTTGCAGTATGGCGCCGCTTCGGTCAGGAGCTTGGCGGAAGTTACCGGCTTAAACAGAGGGACGGCTTATGATATATTAAAGAAGCTGCAGGAGGTCGGCTTAGTAAGCTATTATCACCATGAAACCAAGCAGAGATTTGTCGCCGAAGATCCGGAAAGATTGTTAAAACTGGCGAAAGACAAGGAAATTGAATTAAACGAAGTCAAAAATAAAATTATTGAATTAATTCCCGAATTAAAATCTCTGCAAGACAAGAAGGGCGAAAAGCCGACCGTTAAATTTTACGAAGCAAAAGCCGGCATTAAGCTGATTTTGGACGATTTGCTGTCCGTAATGGAAAAGCAAAAGGAAGACGAGCGGGAATATTATATTTATTCCGCCACCAATGCCAGCGATGACATTAATAATGCCTATCCCGATTTTACCAAAAAAAGAATCAGAAAAAAAATTCGCGTTAAAGCAATCGCTCTGGCGAAAGGAGGAAAAACGCATGGCCTTGACGAGCGCCGCTGGCTTGGCGCGCACGAAGAATCGGCGACTTTTATTTTTATTTATTTCGGAAAATGCGCTTTTATTTCAAGGGACGCGAAAGCCATGCCGATCGGAGTGATTATTGAAAATAAAATGATTTATGAAACGCAAAAAATAATTTTTTCGCGGCTGTGGGAGCTATTAAAATAAAGTTTGTGAAGCAGAATAAAAAACACTTTATAACTTTTAACTTTTAATTTTTAACTTTTAATTCCATGTGCGGCATTATCGGCTACCTGGGAAAAAATAACGCCTTGCCTGTCCTGCTTGACGGCTTGAAGCGATTGGAATACAGGGGATACGACTCCGCCGGCGTTGCTATCAAAAATAACAACAATGTTGCCGCGGTTAAAGCCGCCGGCAAGATCAGGGAATTGGAAAATAAAATCGCGGGTAAAAACATCGCAGGGCGGCTGGGCATCGCCCATACGCGCTGGGCAACGCACGGCAAGCCGTCCGAAGCCAACGCCCATCCCCATACCGATTGCGCCGGAGAAATTTAGCGAAGAGCGTTACAGTGGAATAAAATGCAAAAAAATAAAAAATCAAATACCAAATACCAAAAATAAATATAAAAAATATAAAAAATTTTGAATTTTTCAGTATTTGTATTTAATTTTTGGTATTTAATTTTTGGTTTATATTAATTGCAATTATGTATAAAAAAATCGTAACCATCGGCGGCGGCAGCGGACAATATGTCCTGCTTTCCGGCTTGCGCGATTTGGAAAATATCGGTATTACCGCTGTTGTATCCATGGTGGACAGCGGCGGCAGCACGGGACGGCTGCGCGATGAATACGGCGTTTTGCCGCCCGGCGACATTTTAAAATGCGTTTTGGCGTTATCTCCCAATCGTGAAGCGGCGCGGAATATTTTGCATAAAAGATTTAACGGCGAAAGCAGATTAAAGGGCCACAACGCGGGAAATATGCTGTTAACCATATTATCCCAATACGCGGGCAATTTTCCGGACGGGGTGAAGGCCTTGGGCGAGGCGCTGGACATAAAAGGAGCCGTATTGCCGGTGACAACCGATAAGGCGACTTTGGCGGCGGAGCTTACCGACGGCTCTTTTCTTTACGGCGAGGCCGCCATTGACATACCGAGAGGCGACCAAAGGGAAAAAATCAAAAGAACTTTCTTAATACCTCATCATAGCAGTTCAACAAATGTCCATCCCCCGGTGATTAATGCCATAGAAGAAGCCGATTATATTATTATCGGCCCGGGCGATCTGTATACCAGTATTACCCCGAATTTTTTAGTATCAGGCGTCAAGGAAGCGATCGCCGGGACAAAGGCAAAACTGATTTATAATGTTAACATTATGACTAAATTCGGAGAAACGGATAATTTTACCGGCAAGGATTTTATATTAAAGCTTGAACAATTTATCGGCAGAAAAGTTGATACGGCTGTTTTTAATTCAGCTAAGCCGGAAGAAGAAATTTTAAAGCAATATGAAAGCCAGAAAGCCCGTTTGGTTGAATTTAATGAAGATAATTTCTGGGAAGGCAGGTCAATAATTAAAGCGGATTTGCTTTCTGCCGCCGGCGATATCGCCAGGCATGACGGCAAAAAATTGGCGGATTTAATTAATAATTTAATCAATGAATAATATGCGCCAAATCGCTGATTTTCATATCCATTCCAAATATTCCCGCGCCTGTTCGGGAGCGTTGACATTGGAAAATATTGATAAAACTTGCCGGATTAAGGGCGTGGATATTATAGCTACCGGGGATTTTACTTATCCGCAGTGGTTTTCTGATATTAAAAATGAATTGGAAGAAACAAGCGGTTTAGGATTATATAAATTAAAATCCGCCAAAGATAATAAAATAAAATTTATATTATCAACGGAATTGGCCTTGATTTATAAGCAGGGAGATAAAGCGAGGCGAATTCATTTGGTTGTCCACGCGCCGAATATAAAAGCGGCGGAAGAGTTAAATGATTTTTTGGACAAGAAATTCAATATCCGCTCCGACGGCCGGCCTATTTTGGGAATGAGCTCGCCTGATTTGGTAAAATTATGCCTTGCCATTCATCCGAAATTTATGATTTATCCGGCCCATATTTGGACGCCGTGGTTTTCCGTATTCGGCTCAAAGTCAGGTTTTAATTCAATGGAAGAATGTTTTGGAAATCATGCAAAAGACATTTACGCCTATGAAACAGGTCTGTCTTCCGATCCGGAAATGAATTGGCGGCTGTCCGCCTTGGATAATTTAACTTTGCTATCCAATTCAGACGCGCACAGCCTGCCCAATATCGGCCGGGAAGCCAATGTTTTTGAGTTAAATGAAATCAGTTACGATGAAATTTATAACGCGATCAAGCAAAAAGATACGGGCAAGATAAAATACACGATAGAATTTTATCCTGAAGAAGGAATGTACCATTACGATGGCCATCGCTTATGCGGGGCGCGTTTTTCTCCCGAACAAACCAAGAAACACAAGGGCGTTTGCCCTGTTTGCAAAAAGCCGCTTACAATCGGCGTAGTGAATCGGGTTGAAGAGCTGGCTGACAGGCCCGCCAACGCTTTCGCTGCCTCCTTCGCCGAAGTAGCTTCGGCTACGAAGGCCGAGTCGGCGGGCAAGCCGGCGGGCTTAAATCCGCCAACCGGACAAGCTAAATTTGTTAAATTGGTTGAGCTTGATAAAATCATTGCCGAGGCGTTTGGCGTCAAATCCCGCAATTCGCGGGCCGTGCAGAGCGAGTACAATAATATAATAAAGCGGCTCGGGCCCGAATTAAAGATTTTAATAGACGAGCCGCTGGAAAAAATAAAACAAATCGCTTTGCCGGCGGTTGCCGAAGGAATCAGGCGGGCGCGCCAAGGCGAATTAATCATTGAACCCGGCTTTGACGGCCAATACGGCGCGGTTAAGATTTTTAGCGAGAAGGAAAAGGGGAAAGAAAAACAGCGAGCGCTGTTTTAAGTAATGTTTATAGAATTTTTGCTAATATTAAATAAAATGCAGTTAAATTTTTGCGATATGCTTGACAAATATAATTGGGTATGTTAAACTAAAATATTACATTGCGCAAATTTTAAAGGCCGATTTAAGCGGGCCAGGCACGACAAGCATGGGGATTTCAAGCAAGGACTTAACTTGGTGTTATAAATACTAAATTGTCCCTTGTGGAAATTTCTTGCCTGCCCGCTCAAGTCGGTCTTTTTTTATTCTTTTGTATCTTCGGTTGAAGTGGCCGTTAACTTTTCCACACCGATCAGACAAACTTCTCTCCATGGTATATAATGGGAAGCAAACCTTTTTTCTTTTATTTCTCCGCCGGCGTAAGTAACTTTATAATCAAAATAAGCGTCGGCTCCGTTGTGCGCGCGCTCCGTGCATTTTTTAACGCCCGGCGACAGGTCCAACGTTTCTATGTATTTAGTCGGGCTCGGTTTCACTATGTTATAGATAGTCGGCTCGGTTTTTTCCACTACGCGGCCGTCACTCGCGCCCCATAAATCAAAATATAAATTATCGCCTTCAATACGCGATTGGATTAAAATATAATTGCCGGTGTCGTTGATAAAACGCAGATCCGGCAAAGGGTTGTAAATAGTCGCGTCAGTGCCGGCCGGCTCATAATATGAAACCCGATAAGAATGGTTGCGCCTCATTGTAATAGGCAGTCCGCTGTCCAGCGCTCCGCGAAACATGGTGGTGCCGATTTGGCAAAGCCCGCCGCCGTATTCAGGTATTGTTTTGTTGCCTTTGATCACCAATTCGGGCAGATAGCCGGTTGAAGCGTCAATTTTGCCAAGAGCGTTATTCAAGGAAAATTCTTCGTCGGGCTTAATCAAGACGCCATTCAGAGCTTGCGCCCCTGTTTTAATGTTATGGCGGCGATTAGTTGGGGAACCGGCGAAACTTGAATGCCCGATGCCGATAATTTCCTTAATGCCGAAATTGTTTATTTTTTCCGTTTGAACCCCGCTTTTTAGCTCCACGGCCGCCAATTCAATTTCATTTTTTTGATTTTGGATAAATTCGTTTTCAATTTTAGCCAAAGCCGCTTCAATGTTTAATTCCAAGCCGTCTTTGCTTTGCTGGAACTCAATAACGCGCCCGTCTTTAATTTCAAATTTAGCGTCAGTCGGCTTTTGGTTGATTTCAGGCGCGATTAATTCTTGCAAATATTTTTTTATTTCCTCTAAATTCAGGCCGATTGTTATTTTATCTTCTTGGCCGGTTTGTCCTATGCGCTTGGAACTCTCTTTTAATTCCAGCCAGAGAGCCAATAGATTTTTATCAACCGTCCATTTCTTTTCCGGGCTTGACGATGCGGAATATTTCAAAATAAGAGGCGCGAATTCTAAAATTTTGTTGGCTTTAACTTCTATGTTGAGGCAGTCTTTTTTATAAATCCGCGGGTAATCCGTTTTGGCGGATAATTGGATAGGCGCGTTATCAAGTAAAATTAAATTTGATTTTAACCGTTTGATGCCATTATCGTAATCGGCTGTTTTTCCAAACGTTTCTTCCTTTATTTTAAATTTGCCGTCCGGGCCGATTATTAATTTGGCGTCTTGCGCCGGAATCTCAAATCGGGAAAAATTTTCCGCGATGATTTTTTTTATCTCGTCTTCATTAACGGTACAAAGCGGCTCAATCGGTTTTTTATATAAAACGGCCCTGATTTTATCTCGCGATTTTTTTAAAAAATCGCCTTGCCTGCCGATCAGATAGGCCTGTTCAACCGCGGCTTCAACGTCAAAATCTATAATATTGTAAGCCAGGTCCATCCCGGCGGAAGCGATTACGGGAAAAATAGTTACCCGATGGCTGTTGGTATAAAACACTATGCCTTTTTGATGGATCGCGTCAACTTTTTGGTTGATTAAATATTGCGCCTGTTCCCGGGATTTGCCGCTTAAATCAATGCCGTTAAGATATACGCCCGGATAAATTTTATTCCGGTAAGTTTTTTCAAAAAGCAAATATGACAAGCAAATTGAAGCGGCAACAATAAAAAAAATGATTGCCAAAATAAGCAACCATCGGGGGATATAACTTTGTGATTTGGTTAGAGGCATAAAAACAAAAGTGATTTAGTTTTCAGCTTTTAATAGTTCATTTAAAATATTTTTCGCCAATTCTTTTTTATCTTTCTCGGCTTCTTCGCTGTTTTGGATGTTAAAACTTAAAACCATGCCCTCGCGGGCTTGTTCCATCAGCTTATTTTTAGGCCAAATTATTTGTTCGCCGCTTTCCGCGATTAAAACAGCTTTATCGCCTTCAAAACGGTCAATGGCAAGTTTGATGATCATAAATAAAAAGGATAACAAATTAAATCTCCTTAACTTTAATTTCCGTCCGCTTCGCTGTTTTCGCTTTTGGCAGAACAACCGTTAAAACTCCGTTTTCCAAAACCGCCTCTATTTTATCAGCTCTGATTTCCACGGGTAAAATTATAGAGCGCGAAAAAGCGCCCCAGTAGCATTCTCTGTATAAATAATCATCTTCGTCAACTTCTTCCAGCATTTGCCTTTTGCCCCTGATAGTAAGCATATCGTTATTCAAAGAAATGTCAATATCCTCCGGCTTTACTCCGGCAATGGTGGATTTAACGATTATGTCCTTGTCGGTTTGATAGACATCAATTGACAATTGCCCTTCTTCATAATCGCCGCTGTCCAGCCACTCTTTGGCAAGGTCGTTTTCATCTGCCGCGAGTTCATTGTTAATCGCGACATTTTTCTTTTTGGATTTGATAAGATTTTTAAATAAATTATTCATACCGAAAACATTAGAAGATTTATCTAATTATTATTATAGAATGATTATAGGATTTAGACAAGACGCGGTAATGGTGGGCGGCACAAGACTTGAACTTGTGACCTCTACGATGTCAACGTAGCGCTCTAACCAACTGAGCTAGCCGCCCCAAGGCATATTAATAATTTAGCACATATTTTAGAAAAGTAAACCCCGTTAAATAGGTGTCGCTTGTTGGTGGCTTTAGACCACCAACTGCGACTTATCTTTAACCACCAACTTCATCAGCGGCTTTATTTAACTGGGGTAAAGATAAGAGAAAATATTAGAAATAAGAAAATTATTTTTTGGCTAATTTCAAAGAAAAAATTATTACTTTTATTCCAAAAAACCTTGACAAACTTTTAAGTATGTGATATAGTAATTTATTAAAACAAGCGGCTAAAATAATGGAGGAGATGGAAATCTTGCTAATGAGATAAAGTAATTAAGTAAAGCTCGTTAATAGCAAAAAATTTAAAATTCTTCTTCATTATTTTATCCGGTTGTTGAGTGGATGTTCTTTGAAACGACAAGGGGCAATAAGGTGAATATCTTTTTTAGGTATTTAGCTCATTGCCCTTTGGGTAAAATAAAAAAAAGAAGAAAAGGAGAGAAAAATGAAAAAATTCGCACCAGAAACAACTATCATCGCCCATGGCGACGGCGACGGAACAATCGCCGCCGCGGTTTGCAGGAAGGCAGGAGCGGAGGGGAAGTTAATTACGACTCAACCGTTTTTGCTCCACAAATTGCCGGATCTCGCCGGCCAGACAGTCATCGTCGACATAGCAGTCGATAATAAGAATCCGCAGGCGACGCTCGATTGGACGCGACGGAACGCTGAATACATCGTCATGTGGATTGACCATCATGCCGGAGGTGAGGCACTTGCTGAAATTCTCGGCGATCGATTCATATACGATCCGACGGCGCCGAGTTGCCCGACACTTATGGCCGAGTACGGCTTTGACGTTCCGGCCGAGTGGGCCGCAGCGGCTAATGCTTGCGACCGGCCAACCGAATATGCGGCAATCGCGCTATCTACGCGGTACAACTCCGCATTTAAGGTCGCGCTTGTTGCCCTGCAGAACGGCGACAGGCAGGCAGTTGAAGCAGTGCAATCTGCTTTCATTGAGGAGCTGATAACCGGTGTGGAATCACTACTCGTCACTAAGCGCGCGGCTATATATCCAGCGCTGGAAGTAGCAACCAACACCGCATTTGACCGGCTGACCGAATTGGTCCCGGGCGTTGTTTACACGGATGTGCCCGAAGGCCAAGGCGGGGTTGACTTAACTAGCTTGCTGGTAAGGGGCTATAAAAAAGCCCCTGTCGTCGTAGTTTCTACAACCTCGGCCCAAAACAACGAGCCGATCGTCGTGGTAGCCACCGATCGCAAGGATCTGAATTTAGTTCAGACTTTCGGTCTCGGGTCAGGCGCGCCTTTCCGGGTGATACTTACCGGCGACAAAGCCGATCTAGACTATGTCCGGTCGGTGCTGAAATAGATCTTTTTATCCTCTCCTAAGTAAAGGTGTGCTTAGGATAAAGGGGAAACAACACCAAAAAAAGTTCAGATTTATTTGGGCAGGGTTTAAATAACTCTGCCCATCTCACCGAGATCATTATTTAATATAGTGGTTTCAGTAAGATATTGTTCTTTGACATAAAACTGTTTTTGACAGTTTAAATAAAAAGATAAGGAGGAAAAAATGAGTAAAAAAATTATCAGTAAAATAAAAACAAAAGGAAGGAGGAAGAAAAATGGAGCCAATAAGAATTAAAGCAAGTGACATATTGTCGCAAATAGGGAGGATTGATAAGCCTCGGGTTATTAAGAATTATTTCCGCAAACATGTGCTGCCTGCCTGCGGCGGAGATTACGAGAATGCCAGGCAGGCCATGATGTTTATCCTCCATGATTATTGGAGAGATGATATTGATAGAAAACTACGGATTAAAATTTGGGAGGATGCGTTAAAACCATTCTTCCAAAAATCTCCCGAAGTCAGACAGATGAATAATCTGTCCGCGGCGAGGGAGATTGTTTCCGCAATCCCAGGCCTGGTCGCGAATATTCCCTTGTCTGGATCATTAGTTGAGATTCAGGCAAGGAAGGCAGTCATTCTTCAGCAGACAGAGGCGTTATCCCCTGCCGTTAGAAGATTAAAAATGATTTGCAAAAAATTATGATTATTTTAAATCCTCTCTGGCGCCAATTGATGATGTGTTGAAAGAAAAAGAATTGGCAAGGATAGCATATCGTCCTAAAAAGGATATGCGAAGTTGCGGATATAATGACTGCAAATCCGTCCTCAATTACAGCAGGTAAGTTGGGGAAAGAAAATAACGTTTGATAACTAAATAATGTTTAGCTCTGTCAGGCGCCCTGCAACCCTTCGGGGTTTGGTTCTTTATTAAAACGGTTTAAGGTTTTTCCATGAAAAACCTCCGCTCTTCCGATGTATATCGGGACTGATGAGTCCCCGCCTACGCCGAGCTTCGGCGGACAAGCGGCAGGACGAAAGCGGATGTTCTTTGAAATTAAAATTTGAAAGATAGCAATTTGGCTACCTATTAAGTTTCCGCTGTTTTGGAAATTCAATTGGCAGTCAAATAAAAAAAATAAGAAAGCCCCACGGGGCGAGGAGGAGAGGAGAGATGAAAAAAATAACAGATGTAATGAATAAGCTGGCAATGGAGCACCCGAATACTCCAATTGCAATTGATTGCTATGGCAATCAATATTCGGGCGACATCATGGCACATTATGCCATGATGCAAAAGGGAGCTGATTTTTGCGACAATTGCAGTAATTTCTTGTCGCAAAAATCTTGGCAAGAAATGGAATGCCAGGAATGTGGTCATCACATTTGATCTCTCTAAGCAGAAAGTAAAGTTTTGAGAGGATGGGCTTTCTGCTAACGGTTCAACAAAAAAACCATCCTCTCTTTTCTTAAGTTCGCAAAGCGATTTGCGGATTCAAGCTAAAGAAAGTTTTAAAATTAGAGTGGACAATTAATAATAAAAAATAAAAACAATCCGCCTCGGGTGGATTGTTTTTTTGTATCGCGATAAAGTTTATTGTATCGCAACCAGCTTTTCAGCTTCATCTTTATTCAGCGCGCCGTTTTTGTATAATATTTTTATCAAGTGGTTGATGCGGAAGTTTTTATTGTTTTATCACCGCGATTATATCGCCGCGCATCGTGAATATTTTTTCATCCAAATAATCTTTAGTTACCATTAAAGCTTTTATACTGCCAATTTCCGATTTCATGCCGCCAATTTCCGATTTGATTTCCTGAAATTGCTCTTCGGTATGAGTCGCAAATTTATTAACGGCTTCCAATATTTCGTAATTTGTCGGTTCTTTGTCCATACTCATAAATAACATTTTAGTTATTTTATCTTTATGCTTTAATTATATATTTTTTATAAATTCATGTCAAATGAATTTTTTAGTGGGCGCAGATGGACTCGAACCATCGACCCCGGCTTTATAAGAGCCGTGCTCTAACCAGCTGAGCTATGCGCCCGAAGTTAAAAATAAAAAGGATAATCTCATCCTTTATTAAAACTTACCACTAAATTTATTTTTTTTCAAGCTCCGCTATATCGGCAGCTTGCTTAATTTTTCTTCTATTAATTTCAATATTTCCTTTTCCGCTTCCTGTATCGGCTTGTTGATTGAAGCCAGCGCCAAATCTTTCGTCCCTTGCGGATTGTATTCTTTTATTAAATTAAGCGAGTTGATATTTTTCACGGAATACGCCAAAATATTGGTTATCGGTTCCGTTGCTTCCGCGCCTGTTTTTTCATAAATTATAACAACGATTTTGGCCTGCGGAATATTGATAATCAATTCGTCAATCACATCGTCCAAATCTTTTTCACACGATTCGGTTTTGGCGAAATCCATGTTAGTCAAGGTTGACCAAACCAGTTTGCCGTCCTGGGAGCTGGACAGACGCGCCAATACTCTTCCCCAAAGCTTTAAGACATTAATCGGCCGCGAGCGGTAGAGATGATTAACGATTTCTTCGCGGCGCGCTCCCATTGAAATCAGCTGAGAGGCGGTCAGCAGCGCCTTCGGGGTTACGTTCGGAGTTTTAAAGCTTCTGGTTTTGGAAATCATTCCGGCCAAAAGGCAGGTGGCGACATCTTCGTCAATCAAGTCGCGGGAATAGCTTTCAAAAAGCGAAAATAAAATTTCGCCGGTTGCCACGGCGGTAAGCTCAATAAAATTAATCTGGCCGAATTCTTCGTTTTCGGAATGGTGGTCAATGTTGATAATGGGGGTTTTATAGAAAAACTCGGTGTCGTTGTCATAAATTTGCCCCAAAGATTCCAAATCAGCCGTATCAAGCGCGATGATCAAATCGTATTTAAAGCCGCTTGAGCGCGAAGAAATGTCATCCTCGGTGAATAAGCCGTCTTTGGGCGAAATGATGAAATTCAGAGTGTTGTCTTCCATTTTGTATTTTATCTGGTCAACTTTAGTGTTGGTGATATCCAGAGAAATAATAAATTTGCGCAGGTTATCTATGGAGTTTTTTATTTCATTATACGCGGGCAAAAAAGAAAACAGCTTGCCCGAGTCGAATTTTTCCGCGGCAATGTTAACTTCTTTGCCCAATTTTTTTAAAAATAAAAACATAGCCAAGCCGGATGCCACGGAATCGCCGTTCCATGTTTTGCGGAAAGTGATTAATATGTTATTGGCTTTTTTGATTTGTTCAAAAATTTGCTGTTCCTGGGTTAACATAAAGAATGTAATTTGAATTAGTATTCTAATATATCTTATATTTTTCAGCTTGTCAAATATGGCTAATTTTGGTAATGTTGTAAATATGAAGCAAGAATTGCCAAAAGCGTACGATCCATCTCAATATGAGGATGGTATATATAAAAAGTGGGAGAAATCCGGTTTTTTTAATCCGGATAATTTGGATTTGCCTGAAAACGCGCCAAGCTATACTATTGTTTTACCGCCGCCAAACATTACCGACAAATTGCATCTGGGGCATTCTTCAATGCTTGCCATAGAAGATTTGTTGATTCGCTATCACAGGATGAAAGGATATCGCGCGCTTTGGCTTCCCGGAACGGACCACGCGGCTATTGCCACGCAGAATGTTGTTGAAAAAAAATTATTAAAAGAAGAAGGTAAAACACGGCATGATTTAGGCAGGGAAAAATTTCTTGAGCGAGTTTGGGAATTTTTAAAAGAGACGCAATCCATTATTTTGCGCCAAACAAGAAAAATGGGAGCTTCTTTGGATTGGTCGCGCGAAGCGTTTACATTGGATGAGCCAAGAGAAAAAGCGGTTAAAAAAATGTTTGTTGATATGTATGAAGCAGGAGTAATTTATAGGGGAGAGCGAGTTGTTAATTGGTGCCCGCGATGCCATTCAACATTGGCTGACGACGAAGTGGAATACAAGGATCAAAAAGCGAAATTATACACTTTCAAATATAGCTATGATTTTCCTTTCGCTATCGCCACAACGCGGCCGGAAACCAAGCTTGGCGATACGGCAGTGGCGGTTAATCCAAAAGACAAAAGATACAAAAAATATATTGGCAAGATTTATGAAGTGGATTTTGTCGGGATAAAATTAAAACTGAAAATTATAGCGGATCGGCATGTTGAAATGGATTTTGGAACAGGCGCATTGGGCGTTACTCCGGCGCATTCTATGGCTGACTGGCAGATGGCGGAAGCGAATGATTTGGAAATTATAAAAGTTATCGGCGAGGATGGAAAAATTAACAATAATTTTTTAGAATATTCAGGCAAGACGGTTGAACAAGCGCGGGATATGATTATTGAAAAATTAAGAAAAAATAATCTGCTGGAAAAAGAGGAAGAGATAGAAAATAATTTGTCTGTTTGCTACAGGTGCAATACTCCCATAGAGCCGTTGCCGTCAAAACAGTGGTTTGTAAATGTTAATAAAAAATTAAAGCGGTTTAACGGAAAATCATTAAAAGAAAAAGCGATTGAAGCGGCTAAAAACAAAGAAATTAAATTTATTCCGGAAAAGTTTGAAAAAAGATATTTGGACTGGATGGAAAATTTGCATGATTGGTGTATTAGCAGGCAGATTTGGTTCGGGCATCGGATACCGGTATGGTACAGAAATAAGTTAAAAGTTAAAAGTGAAAAGTTAAAAGTTGAAGATAAAATAAATAATTTAGAAAATCAGGAAATTTATGTGGGCGTTGAACCGCCGGAAGGAGAAGGGTGGGCGCAGGATGAAGATACATTAGACACTTGGTTTTCTTCCGGGATGTGGACTTTTTCCACATTGGGCTGGCCGGATACATTTAAAAATGGAAAAAAGTCAGGGGATTTGGCGCGTTTTTATCCAACGCAAGTTTTGGAAACGGGGTATGAGATTCTTACGCTCTGGGTTTCGCGCATGATAATGATGTCTTTATTCGCTTTGCGGGAAATACCTTTTGAAAATGTTTATTTGCACGGAATGGTTTTGGACAAGTATGGCAAGAAAATGAGCAAGTCAAAAGGCAACGGCATTGATCCGCTTGATGTGATTGAGAAATTCGGCACGGATGCCGTTCGCTTGTCTTTGGTAATCGGAAATACTCCGGGAAATGATTTGCGGTTAAGCGAGGAAAAAATAGCCGGCTTCAGGAATTTTACCAATAAGCTTTGGAATATCGCGCGATATGTTTTACAAAGTTCAAAGTTCAAAGTTCCCCGGCCGCGCAACGCACAGCGGGGCAGGCAAAGTTCAAAGTTGCAATTCAAAATTCAAAATTTAACGCTTGCCGATGAGTGGATATTGGAGAAATTGCAAAATTTAATAAAAGATGTTTCGGAAGATTTGGGTAATTACAGGTTTTCGCAGGCCGGAGAAAAATTGCGGGAATTTACCTGGAGCGATTTTGCTGATTGGCATTTGGAAGCGAGCAAGTTTGAAAAAAGCGAAGCGAAACAGCAAGTGTTATTAATGGTTTTGGAAAACTTGTTAAAGCTTTGGCATCCGTTTATGCCGTTCGTGACGGAAGCGATATGGCGCGAGATGGATAAGGATAGTTTATTAATGGTTGAAAAATGGCCCGCCTTCGCCAAGGCTACGGCGGGCAAGCCCTCAGGTAATTTTGAGTTGATTAAAAATATTATCATCGCCATCCGCAACGCGCGGGCGGAAAACAAAATTGAGCCGGCGCGGAAAATCAAGGCGGTAATTTACGGAGGAAAGAATGCTAAATTAATCAAATCCCAGGAGCATTTAATTAAAAATCTGCGAACAGGAATTAAGGAATTAAATATTGTAGGAACAGGACAATGTCCTGTTCATAAAGACGCTATTTATATTGCTGTTGCCGATATTGAAATTTATCTAATCGGCGCCGTTGATGAAGAAAAAGAAAAAATTAGAATAAAAAAAGAACGTGAGAATTTAGAAAAATTAATTGTTAATACTGAAAAAAAATTAGCCGATAAAGAGTTTATTAAAAAAGCGCCGGCGCGGATTGTAAAGCAAGAAAAAGACAAGCTGAAATTATGGCAAGAGGAGCTCGCGAAATTAAAAGGGCAGTTGATTTTACCGTAAATTTTTAGTATAATTAACGTATGACCATCCATGAATTCATAAAAAAAAGGCCGTATTTGATTTGGTACGTAAAAAATTTGGACAAGCTCTCCGAAGAATCAATCGTGGAGCATGTTTTAAATTACGGCGATTGGGACGACGTGCAGGAAATGATTAAAATTTTGGGAATGAAAAAAACCGCGAAAATTTTCCGCGCCAAATCAAAACCGTCTGAAATCGGCAGGCAGAATTATATTGAAAAAACAAAACATTTTTTTACTCTTTATTTTAATAAGTATGCGCCAAGAAGTATTAACAAAAGAACAAGCTGAATTATTGCCGCTGGTGAAAAAATTTATTAAAGATTTTGGTTTAGTCGGCGGAACCGCCATCGCTTTGCAGATCGGCCATAGGCGGTCAATTGATTTTGATTTGTTTTCCAACAGGGATTTTAATAACGGCAAGATCAGGAAGCTGATAATAAAAAGCGGCTATAAGATCGGCAAAGTATATAAAGACGAGGCCGGGCAGTTCACTTTCTTTGTGAATAAGGTGCAATTCACTTTTTTTCATTACCCGTTTAAAATTGAATTTTCAAAGCATTTTGAAAAAACTTTAAGAATGCCGGATTTGTTGACATTGGCGGCGATGAAAGCTTACGCTTTGGGCAGGCGGGCAAAATGGAAAGATTATGTTGATTTGTATTTTATAATCAATAAATATCATTCTATAAAAAAAATAGTCGCAAGATCCAAGGATATTTTTAAAAATGAGTTTAACGAAAGAATTTTTCGGGAGCAATTGGCTTACTTTAAAGACATTGATTATCAAGAAGAAGTTGAATTTTCGCCCGGTTTTGCAGTTAGCGACGCAAAGGTTAAAAAAGCGCTGATAAAATTCAGCCTTGAATAATTTTAACTTTAACGGGAAAAATGTTAAAAAATAATTTTACCCCGTTAGAAAATAAACATCTAACTATGGCAAAATCATCAAAAAGAGGCATATTTCTAACGGGGTTAATAATGTCGCTGATTTTTTCAATGACAGCGGGCTGGATTTTTAGCGGCTGGCCCCGTTAGAGAAAAACTATGTTTTATACTTATGTAATACAAAGCAAAAAGGATGATAGATGGTATACCGGATGTACTAATGATTTACGGAAGCGTTTCAAACAACACAATAATAGTGAGGTTATAGCCACAAAATGCAGAGGTCCTTTTGAATTAATTTATTATGAAGCTTGTAAAAACGAAAGCGATGCTTTTGCGAGAGAAAGGTATTTAAAATCCGGTCCCGGCAAGCGCTATCTTAAAAATCGTTTGAAACGCTTCCTTTCTCTAACGGGGCTGGCCGCAGACAAAATATGAGAAAATCAATAAAAATTACAGTTATATTTTTATTAATCACTGCATGGATATTCAGTGGTTTTCCGCAGGTTTGGAATTTCCCGCCGAAAGTTCAAAAAGCGCTGGCGGCGAATTAATAAAAATATGATTTCAAAAGAAAATAATTTTGCGTTTATAGATAGCCAAAATCTGAATCTGGGTATTCAGATTTTGGGTTGGAAATTGGACTATGCCCGTTTTCGTATTTATCTTAAGGAAAAGTATGGGGTGAGCAAGGCCTATATGTTTATTGGGTTTGTGTCTCTTAATCAAGGATTATATGATTGTTTGCAGGAAGCAGGATTTATTCTTAAGTTTAAACCGACAATTCCAGATTTAAATGGCAAAATTAAAGGTAATATAGATGCTGATTTGGTTTTGCGAGCCGTCATTGAAATGAGTGAATATAACAAAGCTGTTGTTGTATCTAATGACGGAGATTTCTATTCTCTTGTTGAATATTTGTATGAAAATAAAAAATTAGAAGTTGTTTTAAGTCCAGATAAAAATTTTTGTTCAAGTTTACTTACACACACAGCCAGAGAAAGAATACAGTTTATGAATGAGTTGCGGGGAAGATTAGAATATAAAAAAACGCACCACCTAAGGACAGAACCTTAAGCAGTACGTTTCGTAATAGATACATTATAAGTATAGCAAAATCAAAAACAATGTCAAGCGCCAAAATGCGGATAAAATTTTTAGCCCAGGCAAACAAACTGCCTGTTTTTATATTTTATTTAAAAAGTGTTATAATAAAAGCAGAATAATTTTTAACTTTAATGCGAAAAATGTTAAAAAATAATTTAATCTGAATGTAAATAGAATTATGAAACAGGATTTAAACAATTACGCGTTTATTGACGGACAAAATCTATATTTAGCCATCAAAGAAATGGGCTGGAAGTTGGATTACAAGAGATTCAGGGTATATCTAAAAGAAAAGAACCCCATGAGAACAGAATCTCATAGGGGGCTTTTCATCGTAACTACATTTTAAGTATAGCAGTTTATCAATCTGTGTCAAGCCCTAAATTGCGGACCCCGTTAGAAGCCGCATTGCTGAAGGCACGGCTACGATCGCCTCTGGGCGATCTGCTTCTAACGGGGTGGATAAAGTTTTTAGCCCAGGCAAACAGACTGCCTGTTTTTATATTTTATTTAAAAAGTGTTATAATAAAAGCGGAATAATTATTAACTTTAATGTGGAAAGTATTTAAAAATAACTTAAAAGGTTTTTTGATAATATCGTTGATTTTTTCAGTGACAGCTATTTATGGTATAATAAAAGCAGAATAATTATTATTTTTAATTTTATTTTTTAAACTTTTAAACTATGATAAAAATTAAACAAAAATTTTTTATCATTTTTGCAATTTTTCTGATAGCGACGAATGTCGCAACTCTTGGGTTTTTGGTTTATAAAAGCCGTTCAGAATCAGTAAAGCAATTTAAGAATCCGTACCCCCTGATTGACCCTGCGAGAAGTTTTATTGCTCAAGAGCACTTTTTTAGCACTATAGAACCCATGCGCAAGGAGATGAAGCGGATAGTCGCCGATTATGAAAAAAACGGGAATCGCATCGGCGTTTATTTTGAGTTTTTGAATACCGGAGCGAACGTTTCCATAAACCAAGACACACGTTTCTGGCCTGCATCTCTAAGTAAGATGCCCACCGTCTTTGCGGCAATGAAAAAAATAGAGAAAGGGGAGTGGAAACCCGCAAACGAACTTGTTCTTTTTTCTGAGGACAAAGATGAGCAGTTCGGCGAATTGTATAAAAAGCCATCCGGCACCAAGTTCACGATTGAAGAATTGCTTAAACAGACCTTGATTAATTCCGACAACACGAGTCATAGGATTTTAGTGCGCAATCTTTCAAGCGAGGATTATACCGATATATTTGAGGCGCTTGGCATGGAAGAGCTTTTTGATAAAAATTATGATATTACCGCCAAGGAGTATTCCCGTATTTTCCGAGCATTGTACAATGCGAGTTATCTAAACCGCGAAAACTCCCAAAAAATTCTTACTTGGCTTTCTCAAACCAGTTTTAACGAATTTCTAAAAGCAGGAGTTCCATCAGAAGTTTTGTTTTCTCATAAAATCGGGGAGGCGTTTGAGGCTAAGGCATTTCTTGACTCCGGAATCGTATATGTTTCCGAGCGTCCGTATCTCATCACGGTTATGATTGAAGTAGAAGGCGGCAGCGGGGTAGAAAAGGCCCAAGAAATTATGAGAGAGTTATCAAAAGCGGCATATACTTATGTGGCGAATAATTAAAAAAACATTCAAGCCGATAACTACAATGTTGCTCATACTTGCGCTTTTTCTTGCTGGGTTTCCTCCATCTGTCCTTTTGGAGCGGATAGGGCAGATAATTGCGGACAGAAACATCGTGGACTCTCTTTATCATGCGATGAGAGATCCGAACGTGATAGACAAAGGACTTGTCAATCTTTTGCGTCCGCGCGTGGAGAAGGCGCGCGCAGCAACCTTTCAAATCCAAACCGGCTCCTACATCGGCAGCGGCGCGTCCAAATCGATCACCGGCCTCGGCTTTTCTCCGCAGATGATTGTTTTGAAATCAAATACCACCACCATTGCCGCGGTGTTCAAAACCACCGCTATGCCGGTGCTCAATACCGCCTATCTCGGTTCTGCCACCGTTGACAGCGCCGCTGGTTTTATCACGCTTAACTCTGACGGCTTTACCGTTGCTTCAACCGCCAATACCGCCAATGTCCGCTACACATGGACTGCGTTTACTGGTTCGGATTGCACCGCGAGCGGCGTTTTCTGCATTGGTTCATATCAAGGCACTGCCGCGGCAAAAGCCATCACCACCGGTTTTTCACCCAATCTGGTCATAGTAAAACCGGCAACCGCAGTAGCCGCCACTTGGCGTTCTTCGGCTATGGGCACCAATGTTGGCCAATATTTTATGGGCACCATCCAAGATACCACCGGCGTTCTTTTCACCACGCTTGACGCTACCGGCTTTACCGTCGGCGCCACCAACAGCCCGACCGGTGTAACTAACTACTACGCCGCATTCAAAAGCGTTGCCGGTTCTGTCGCTGTCGGCACCTACACCGCCGCCGCCACTCCCGCCGACAACACCAACATTGCCGGTGTTGGTTTTGTGCCTGACTTTGTTTTCGTCAAAAACGCGCCAACCGCGGTATCCGCTGTCTACAATGTCAAAGAATCATACGGTGACAGTGCTAGTTATTTCTCCGCCACTGCCAATATCCCGGATATGATTCAAGCTCTTCAAACCGATGGTTTTCAGATTGGGCTAAATGCTACGGTCAACAGCGCCAACATTGCTTACTTTTACGCCGCCTTTGGCGGGTCAGCCGCGCATTCCGCAAGCGGTACGTTCAGTATGGCAACCGGCTCCTATACCGGCACCGCGGCAGTGCAGACTATATCCAACTTGGGATTTTCTCCCGACCTTGTTATCATTAAGGGTAATACGACACAAGCCGGTGCATTCAGAACGAGGATGATGGCGGGCGACATCACCGCGTATCTTGATTCAGCAACGACTAACTTTGCCGGTGGGATCACAGCGCTTAATCCCGACAGCTTTACCGTGGGGACGAGTGTTGTGGTTAATACCAATGCTGTCACCTACTACTGGACTGCGTACGGCAACGCCTGGAATCCCGATACTAATTCCGGCGCCGCTGACTTCACTATCGGCGCATATTACGGCAATGGTATTGACAGCCGAAACATTACTCGTTTGCCTTTCCAGCCGAATATGGTGGCAGTCAAAAACTACGGTACTGGCGCTGGCGTTTTTCGCACTTCTGCGCATACAGGAGATTTGTCCAGCTATTTTGCCGCCACTGCCGAAGCGGCAAATATCATTCAGACACTCAATACTGACGGCTTTCAAGTCGGCACCGCCGCCAATGTCAATACTGCCGCCAGTGTATATCACTTTTTTGCTTTCAAATCAGGTACCAACTTTGAGGTTGGCGCCTACAGCGGTACCGGGGTCGCCAAAAATGTTCCTGTTGCCTTTCAACCTGACAATATTTGGGTGAAATCAATCATAGCCACGAGGGGAGTTTCGCGTCCCAGCAGTCAAGCAGGAGACGGCGCTCTGCCTTTTATCAATATTGCTTCAATTACCGGCGCTATTACGGCAATCATCGCTACGGGTTTCTCTGTCGGCACCGCGGCTGAAACCAACACTTCAGGGACGAACAACTATCGGTATGTGGCGTGGAAAAACCCGGCGGCCAACTCCGCGCCGACTCTTTCCATTTCCCAGCCGGATGGAGTTAGCGACACAGTAACAGTTGGCGACTTGTATAACATTACTTACACATTATCCGACACTGACGATGTGGTAACAGCGGCTTTTTATTACGATACCAACAATACCGGTCTTGACGGTACGACCATTTCCGGCGCGTGCGCCACGGCGGCTGAAGGAACAAACGCGACTTGTTCTTGGGATACAACTGGCATGACTCCGGGAAGTTATTATGTCTATGGGACAACTACTGACGGCGTCAATCCTCAAGTAAGCGCCTATTCATCGGGAACAATTACAATCAACGCCGCCGCGGTTGTTTCCGTAACTCTTGACCGGGAAAATTTTCCTTATGGAAGCATGGCTAATAATACCGCTTCAAGCACTCTTTCGCTTTGGAGCGGAGCGGGAATTATCGCGACAAACGGCGGCGCTATCGCGGACTTTTACATCTACGGCGCGAATTCCAGCGGCACCGGCGGCGGCTGGATATTGAGTAATATAGATAATTCCGGCAATAACTATATGCATAAATTTTGCGATGACACCGAGAGTGTTTGCACAGGACCACCGACAAACTATACCGCTTTAACAACCAGCCCCGCTCTGCTTGAAGCCAATGTGGCGGCAGCAGGAACTAGGGCTTTTCAACTGCAACTTACAACTCCAACTGCGCCCACTGATTTTAGCGCGCAAAGCGCTGTCGTGACTGTTCAGGCATCGGCGCCGTAATATCCGCTGAAATTACGCCGATTCCGAGTGCTCGGGACGCTGACTTGACGCTGAAAACACACAAAGCTTAATTTGATTTTTGTTTTAGTATTATTGCGAATAATATGTTATAATATGAATATGTGGATAACTAAAATTCAACTCTCTCTCTCTCTCTCTCTCTCTCTCTCTTACAGAAATAAATTTGGGAGAAATTTTATATTTGCGTCCAATCTTGCAATTTGTTAGGTTGGATTTTTTATTTTTTAATAATTAACAAAAAAATATGATGAAAAAATTTTTTTCTTCAATTGCGTCAATTACATTAGTTGCTTTAGTCGGCATGATGGTTGCCGGACTGGCGCAGGCGGCCACGGATTCGGTTTCGGCAACTGTTACTGTGATGTATTCCGCCGTTTCGCTTAACCAGGAAACTTTTCCTTATGGAAGTATGAGTAGCAATGTCGCGTCAAGCACATTAACGCTATGGTCAGGAGCGGGCATAATCGCTACTAATAATGGCAGCACCTCTCAATTTGATATCTACGGCGCGAGTACTGCCAACTATACCTTGGCCGCGGACAATACAGGCAATAATTATATACACAAATTTTGCGAAGATACCACAAATCTTTGCACCACGCCACCGACTAACTACACCGCTTTAACAACCAGCCCGGCGACGCTTGACGCCAGCGTGGCAAACACGGAAACCGTCGCTTTCCAACTGCAAATCACGACTCCGGCAACTCCGACCGTTTTCACCCAGCAAAGCGCGGCAGTCACTATTCAAGCAAGCGCCATTTAATTAGATAAATTGAGAGCGTTGAATAATTCAATTCTGTCATTCCCGGCCTTTAGCACTCGCGAAAGCGGGTGGGGAATCCAGATTCTGTGCGCTAACTCCTGGATTCCCGCTTTCGCTCGCCTCGCTGAAGCTTTGGCGAAGCGGGCGGGAATGACAACAGGGAGGCAAATTAAACTTATGAAAAAAGCCATTGTTTTAATTTTAGGTTTTGTTTTATTTTTGCCTATTGTTGTTATGGCAAAGATTGGCGTTGGAGTGGGAACAGGCAAGATTCAGGTTGACCAGCCGTTAAAAGCAGGCCTAATTTATACTCTGCCTCCGCTTACGGTTATAAATACCGGGGACGAGCCGTCCGAATACGGGGTTGGCATACAGTATCACGAAAATCAGCCGGAAATGAGACCGCTGAAAGAGTGGTTCAGTTTTGAACCGCTAAATTTTTATCTGGAGCCGGACCAAGTGCAGGTTGTTCAGATTAAATTAACTCTGCCGGTAACGGGCGCCAAACCCGGGGATTATTTCGCTTTCTTGCAAGGGTTTCCGGTTAAGAAAATTCAAGAGGGGAGCACGAGCGTTGGCGTTGCCGCGGCCGCGAAGCTTTATTTTACGGTTACGCCGGCGAATTTTTTTGCCGGGATTTATTACCGAGCCGCTTCGCTTTGCAATATGTACGCCCCTTGGAGCTATGTCGTCTTGGCGGTTGTTGCCGCGGCTTTGTTAATTTCTTTGTTCCGCCGATTTTTCTCGTTTAATATCGGCGTTAATTTAAAAAAGAAATAAAATTGTTGTGATGAATGAAAAAATATTATTTAATTATTTATTTTTTTCTTTTATTGATAATGGTTTTGGCCGTCGGTTTTTTTATTTTGGCTGAAAATATTTTGGCGGATAGCAACGCGGTGGTAATGACCGTAAAAATATTGGTTTGCGGCGACGGCGTTAGAGAGGGCTGGGAGGAATGCGACAATAGCGATTTAGGCGGCCGGTCCTGCGCGAGCTTGGGCTATACCGGCGGCGTTCTTTCCTGTACCCCCGCTTGCGAATTTAACACTTCGGCGTGCGTTACCACTGCTCCTTCACCACCGAGCGGAGGAGGAGGCGGCGGAGGAGGTTATGTCGCGCCTTTAATAGAAACCAAAGTAATTTTTTCCGGCAGGGCCTATCCTAAAAGTACGGTGACTTTATTAAAAGACGCTCAAGTCGCGGCGACAACTGTTAGCGGCGCGGACGCTAATTTTCAAATAAGCATTTCCGGCCTTTCTGGCGGAAATTATATTTTTTCTCTTTATAGCGAAGACAGCAAAGGGCTTCGTTCAAGTCTATTAACTTTCCCCATTAGCATTACAACCGGCGCTACCACTCAAGTGAGTGGTATTTTTATCGCGCCGACAATTGATATTGACAAGAGCGAAGTAAAGCGGGGAGATAATATCGCGATTTTCGGGCAGTCGGTTCCTAATTCTGAAATTACCATTTCCATAAATTCTGATGAAGAATTTTTTGCTAAGATGCCGGCTGGCAAAGATGGCATTTATTTATATAATTACGACACCTCGCCTCTTGAAATGGGACAGCATTTTACCAAGTCAAAAGTGGCGCTGGCCGGAGAAATCAGTTCTTTCAGCAAGGCGGTAACTTTTCAAGTCGGCGCAAAAACAACGCCCAAAGAAACGGCTAAATGCGGCAAAGCGGATTTAAATTGTGACAACAGAATAAATTTAGTTGATTTTTCAATTGCCGCTTATTGGCATAAACGGCCGTCGCCTCCGGCCAAGGTTGATTTTAACAGCGACGGAAAAGTTGATTTGATAGATTTCAGCATTATGGCGTATTACTGGACAGGCTGACGAAGTTAGCCACCTTTGTCATTCCCGCGGCCTTTAGCACTCGCGAAAGCGGGTGGGGAATCCAGGAGGAAGCGGTATGAATGTGGATTTTAAAATAATTATTATAGTAAGAAATTAATATGAAACAAGAAAAATGTTATTATGTGTATATTATGGCCAGTAAAAGAAATGGGACAATCTACATCGGAGTTACTAATAATTTATTTAGCCGCAGTTTTCAACATAAATTAAAAGAGAATCCAAAGAGTTTTACAGCAAAATATAATGTAACCAGATTAGTGTATTATGAAAGTTATGGTTATATTCAATATGCTATCCAAAGAGAAAAACAGTTGAAAAAGTGGAATCGGCAATGGAAAATAGAATTAATAGAAAAGGAAAATCCTGCTTGGCGAGATTTATTTCTGGATATGACATAAGTACCGCTAACTCCTGGATTCCCAGTCAAGCTGGGAATGACAAGGGGAAGAGAATATTTTATGATACAGCAAGAAAAAATTAAAAAAGTTTTGTGTCTGTTTTGCGTTTTGTTTAGCGTTGGTTTAGTGTTGCCCATAACGACACGGGCAGCTCAACTAAATTTAACTTCTCAAGCTCAAGAAATCAAAATGGGCGGCAAGTTTGAAGTTAGTTTTTTTCTTAACACCGAAGAGGAAAGCATTAACGCGGTTGAAGGCAAGATTTTGTTTCCGGAAAAACTTCTTGAATTAAAAGAAATAAAAGACGGCAATTCTATTGTTAATTTTTGGGTTGAAAGGCCGCGAAGCGATTCAGCCGGCAGTATTATTTTTTCAGGGATTACTCCGGGCGGTTTCAAGAGCGAAAACGGTTTGGTTTTTTCTTTGGTTTTTGAGCCCAAAGAAAAAAATAAAGGACAAATTGAGTTTTCAGGAATAAGAGCGTTGAAAAATGACGGCCTTGGCACTCCGGCTGATGTCTTAACGCGGCCGTTGGAGTTTGAAATTAAGGAAGCGGACTTGGCGCCGGAAGAATCCATTGAGATAAAGGCCCGGGATTATGAGCCGCCGGAATCTTTCGCGCCTGAAATCGCGCGAAACGAATCTATGTTCGGCGGCAAGTGGTTTTTGGTTTTCGCGACCCAGGATAAGGGCTCAGGGATAGGCCATTATGAAGTAAAAGAGCAAAAAAGAGCGCGAATTTGGAAAAAGTGGAAAGCGGCGGAAAGCCCGTATTTATTGGAAGATCAGAATTTGCGGAGCTATGTTTATGTTAAAGCGATTGATAAAGCCGGCAATGAAAGAATGGCGGTGGTTGAGCCGAGATATCCGATGAGATGGTATGAAAAATACTTGGTTTGGGGTATAATAATAGTAATAGTAATTTTTATTTACATCGTATTTAGACTGTTGAATAATTCAATTCTGTCATTCCCGCCCGCTTCGCCAAAGCTTCAGCGAGGCGAGCGAAAGCGGGAATCCCCCGGCCGCGCAACGCGCAGCGGGGCAGGCAGGAGTGATCCGCAAAAACGCGAATAATTAATAAAAGGTTTAATATTTTTAATACTTTTATCTATTTTCTTGTTCATGCCGCTAACTCCTGGATTCCCAGTCAAGCTGGGAATGACAAAGAGAAGGAATTATTTAATGCTTTCATATTTAGAAGATTTAAAAAGTTAAAAGCAGATTAAAAGATGGATTTATGACAAAGCTCGCGAAAAATATAATTAAATTCTGCGTTGTTCTGCTTATTATCAGCGCTTCTCTGCTTTTACCAGCAGCGGCTTCAGCCGCGACCCTGTATTTTTCTCCCTCATCCGGCCCCTATACAGTTGGCGACAGCTTTAATGTGTCCGTCTATGTCTCAAGCGCGGAGCAAGCCATGAACGCGGTTTCAGGAACAATCTCTTTTCCGGCGGATAAATTAGAAGCGGTTTCCATTGTTAAAACCGGCTCCATTGTTTCGTTATGGGTGCAGGAGCCGTCTTTCTCGCAAGGCGCGGTAAACTTTGAAGGCATTGCGCTAAATCCGGGTTTTATTGGTTCAGCCGGAAAAATTATCACTGTGAATTTTAAGGCAAAGCAAGCCGGCAACGCGCCTTTAGTTTTTTCTTCAGGAGCTATTTTAGCCAACGACGGCAAGGGGACAAATATTTTAACAGGCATGGGCGGCGGCAATTACGAGATTATTTCCAAAGCCGCGGCTCCGCCGGCGGAAACTAAACCAACCCCGGCTTCTTCCGCGGAAAAAAAAGCGGAAGAAAAACAAGAGGCGATAGAAACCATTGGCAAGCCAGAAATAATTTCGCCAACCCATCAGGACCAAGCCGCTTGGTATAATAATAATGATGTTAAATTCAAGTGGGAACTGCCTTACGG